>CAVCAD010000177.1:0-2019 GCA_963600145.1 Bacteroidaceae bacterium | reverse complement strand
TATTTTCTAGATTTGTTATTGTGCTTTTACACTTTTTTCCAAATTCTTTTAGAAAATTTACAAGTGTACCATTAGAAATATTCAATATATTATTTGATATCACACTAAAAAAATCACTTAATCTATTGTAAGCAATGACATTATAACAATTTAAATGTACTGACAAAGTTTTTATACTATGCCCATATGTAACATCTGTATAAAATTCTTTTGGCAATTCTTCTTTGGCAGTTTCCTTATATTTGAATATATGTTTTTCAATATAGGGTTTAATTTCTAATTCATATCTATATTTTATTAATGGCTCTTTTTTAGAATTGCCTTTTATTACGTGTGTAATTTCTTTTACTTTTACTTTATTTTCTTTAATTAATCTTTCAACATCTTTTTTATTTAAATTACATCCTTGGTGATAATATTGACCACCTTTATTTTTACCAGTCTTAACACGATAATTATATAAATTAGCACCGGTTTTCTTTTTAGGAGTAACCATATTAGTTGAAGAAGGCTTACTTGAATTATTACTATTTTTATTATTTTGATTTTTCAATCTCTCATTTTCTTCAACTAATTTTTTATTTAATTCATTAGCTTTATTTAATTGTTCATTAAGACTTTTAATTTCAAGATTTAGATTATAAATGATTAAAGATTGATTTTTGTTTTCTTTTAAAAGATTGTCTAATTTTTTATTTAATTTTTCAAGTTCATCATATAATCCTGATTGATAATCTCTTTGCCTTCCCATTTATAATCACTGTTCCTTTGCTATAATAATTATCGCATAAATTAAAAGAAAAAGCAGCATATTTATACTACTTTCTTATTTTTTTTGAATTATAGGTCTGAATAGTTACAAATTCTTTGTTAAATAGATTTGGTATTTATTTTGTTTTTTTTATGTTTGTGATATAATTGGTATGTAAAGAAAAATATTTGTATATATTTTATTTGTTATTATATAATATGAATGGAGGAATATAATGAATATAATTGATGTTGCTATAGTTATGCTTCTTCTTTTAGGAGGGGTAACTGGGTTAAAGAATGGATTTTTTAAGCAAGGGGTAGTTTTAATTGGAACAATTCTATGTTTTATACTAGCTTGGGTTTTTAAAGATATAATTGCTAATTTTTTAAGTTTTACATTACCGTTTTTTAATTTTATTGGACCTTTTGAGGGATTAACTTCTCTTAATATAGTTATGTATCAACTAATTGCATTTATGTTATTACTTTGTCTTTTCTCTTCTATTTTAGCAGTTGTTATAAAGGTAACAGGATGTTTTGAAAAGTTTTTAAATATGACTATAATTCTAGGAATACCTTCTAAAATATTAGGTTTTATAGTTGGAATACTTGAGGCTTATGTAATTATTTTTGCAATTTTGTTTTTCTTAAATCAACCAGCATTTAATATAGATATAATAAATAAATCAAATTTAACTCCAAAGATAGTAAATTCATCTCCTGGTTTATCTAATATAGTAGGAGATATGAATGATGCGGTAAATGATATATATGATATAACAAAAACGTATAATAAAAATCAAAATAAGAAATTATTCAATAAAAGGGTAGTGGATTCGTTATTAAGACATGATGTTATAGATAATGATTATTTAAATAAACTAAGAGAAAAGGGAAAAATTGATTATTAAGGAGGATTTATGATAAGAAAATATAATAAAGAAGATTTAACTAAATTAGAAGGTGTTTACTTAATAGATTTTTATGCTGATTGGTGTGGTCCTTGTAAGATGTTAGGACAAGTACTAGAGACTATGGAGGATGTAAATATAATAAAGATAAATGTGGATGAAGAGGAAGATCTTGCAAAGAAATATAAAATAATGTCTATACCAAATTTATTAATCATAAAAGATGGAGAGATTAAGAAACAATTAATTGGTTTTAGATTGAAAGAAGAACTTTTAAAGGAAATAGATAATGTAAAATAGGTTACTACTCAGCCATAAAAGAGACGAATTTTAATTAGTTCGTTTTTTTCACATG
>CAVCAD010000176.1:0-2102 GCA_963600145.1 Bacteroidaceae bacterium | reverse complement strand
GGTTCAATGTCAAATAGTGTTGGTGGAACCAAAAACTAATGATAAATGAATTGGCAAGAGGACTAAATTTTAGTTCTCTTTTATTATGCTTTAATAGGATTGTATAATCCTTTAATTAACATAATTCTAGCTTTTAAATGTTTAAATTTTCTATAACCACAAGCAGTATGTTTGATTTGCTTAATTAAATTGTTAGTACCTTCAACAATTCCATTGGAATATTCATAATCAAATGCATTTAAAATGTATTCTTCCATATCTTTAAAAGTTTTAATAGCTTTTTTCATATATTTAGAAACTTTAAGATTTTTACCATTAATAATACTAAAGAATATATCCTTATTTCTAGTATCAATTGAATATAAAATAGATTGATAAATTTGATAAGTTTCATATAATTCTTCATTAGTATTTAATAAATAGGAAACAATATCATATTGAGACATTTCTTTCTTAAAATATTTTTGATATTTCTTATTATTTTTATCAAGTTCACGTTTATCTTTTAAAATTAATTTCCAGTATTTTTTAAGTTTAGTATAATTAGGATTAGATTTAATACATAATTTAATTCTAGTTTTATCTAAAGCATTTCTAACTTGAATAACAATATGAAATCTATCAGGAATAAGAATGGCGTTTCTAAATAAAGAATGCATTAGTTTATAATAAGGTTTATATAAATCTAAAGTAATAAATTTAACTTTATCTCTTTCTTTTTTAGGATAATTTCTAAAGTATTTATCAATATCTAAAGACTTTCTACTATTATTAATATCAAAAATATTTTTATTAGTCTGGTCAACAATAATAAAAGCTAATTTAGAGATAGTATCTTTAGTAGCACTGAATTCATCAATGCCTAATATTTCAGGCAATAAACCATTATTTTTAACAATAGTATCGTTAGAAATTTCATCTAAAATTCTATTAGTAGAATTAGTAGAAACGTTATTTCTAATAGAAATATCTTTTTCAGAACCTTTATTCATTAAATCTAAAATAATAGATAACCTAGTATCATTGGAAATTTGTTTATGAAAGCCAACTACATTAGTAGTAGCAATAAAGGTTCTATTACAATTCTTACAAAAGAATCTTTGTTTGTCTAAAAGTAGAATAGTATTATAATTAGCAACTTTTGTAATCTTAACTTTACAATTTCTTTTAAAATTCCATTTTATAATATCATTAAAGCCTTCATTAATACAGCCACAGTGAGGACAATATTCCGGAGTATAAGTAAGATAACCATGAAATATTTTAGTTCTAATACCTTTTATTTCTTTAATTTTTAAACAATCATCATAAAAATAAATATTTTTATCTTCAATATTCAATATTTTTTTAGTATAATCAGTATGAGTCATATAAATCAGATCCTTTCAATGTTTTATTAATCAATTACATTTTATCATAAGTTTCTGATATGACTCTTTTTTATTAACTAAAAATAGTGTCAGTGATTTTTCTCACCAACACTATTTATTATAGAACCTATATAAAAGAGTTACAAACTTCTTTTTTTTTAGTATAATATTATTAGAATGATATTGAAAGGTTGTATTAATTCATTTTAGCGCCTGATCCTTTTAGGATGACGAGGTTAGTAGTTTATCGAAAATTCGGCGGGTTCTACTACGGATATAAGTTGTTCGTTAGATGTATTTTAAAGAGTAAAATCAAAATTACAACAAAGAATATATCGTAACTATATTTTTTAAGGAGTATTTTTACAATATGTGTGGAATTGTAGGTTATATAGGTTCAAAAGAACCAAAAGATGTTTTATTAGAAGGACTTAAAAACTTAGAGTATAGAGGTTATGATTCAGCTGGTATAGCTCTAAGAAATGATAGTCAAGTACAAGTTATTCGTGGTTTAGGAAGAATATCTTGTTTAGAAGAAAAAATTAATAATATGGATGTTATTAAAGCTAATATGGGTATTGCTCATACTAGATGGGCTACTCATGGAGAGCCAAATGAGAATAATGCACATCCTCATAAATCTGGTAAAGTTACATTAGTTCATAATGGTATTATAGAAAACTTTAGTGAACTTAAAGAAAGATTAATTAAAGAAGGAGTTAAGTTTAATAG
>CAVCAD010000175.1:0-2135 GCA_963600145.1 Bacteroidaceae bacterium | reverse complement strand
GTAATAATAATGATATTCATAGTACTCCTGTTGTTTTAAACCTTTCAAATGTTTCGGTAAATATACAAGCCCAAGTGGAAATTATTTATAGATTTGTTTCTAATTATATTCTATATCTTAATTGTAATTTTGCTTCTAATTTATTAGTGGAAATTAATCCTAAATTACCTCAACCAGATACTTTTTTAGATGCGTTTTGCTCAGAATATGGCAAAGATTTAGTTATGCAAGATATTATTGGCGCTGAAATAGTTTTAATTACGAATTCCACAAGTTATATTATTAGAAAATATAGAAATAAAACAAGTTTTAAAACTTGCCTTGCTTTTAACGATTAGGAAAGTTGAGGTGTTTTATTGTGAATATAAATAAATTATTAATTGAGAAATATCCTTTTATTTCTAAAGTTGATAGTAGGTTAGAGTGTTATCGTGTAAAAAAATATTGCTATGTAGTTTTTTATAAAGAATTGATTTCTAAAGGACAGTTTCAAGATATTTTTGTTAGAATTAACGATTATATAAATAAAGGACACCTAACATATAAATATGGTGTTGTCATCATCGGTTTTACTAACGAGTGTTTTGATATAAATGAATTGATTTATTCGTATAGAAATGGCACATCAGCATATTTTTATTTGATTGATATGGAAAAAAAGAATACATATTTTCGTGCTGAAGATGTTATTCCATTAAGTCTTAGTTGTAAAAAAATAGTAATGAAAATTGATAATATTGTAAAGTCTAATTTTGATTGTATAGATACTAAAGATTATAGTAGTAATTAGGAGTTTAATATATGGTGATAAGAAATAAATTATATTTTTTAACTAGATGTATATTTTTATTGTTCTTCTTTTTTTCTGTATTGTCAATTAGTGGATTAATTAACAATAAACTGATTATAAATCTTTTTTCATATTTCTATCCTAGGTTTGTTATAAATAATATTTCGTTTATTGAGAGTCCATTTAACATTTATATATTAGCTTTTTTTGTTATAATTCCTTTAATTCTATTTTTTGTTTTAATTTTACTATCGAAAGATAACAAAAAAATATTTTATATTTTACTGTATTTTACAATTATTGATTCGACTATTTTATGCTTTTATGATGCTTTTAATAATAATCATTTATTTCTTTATTTAGATATAATTAAGATCCTTTTAACAATAGAAATAATTTACTTAAATCGTAATATAAAAGTTACATTTATTAAAAAAACAACGAGCATTGATTGTATATCAATGCTGATTAAAAATGATTTTTATCGAAGAATGTTATTTTCTACAATATTTATATTTATTTTATATATTCAATTGTATTATATATGGAATGCAGTTGTTGTAGATTATGGCTTAACTAGTAAATATAAATTATTTTCTGCATTCATTTTAATATATATTTACATTTGGTTATTTTATTTTTTCATAAGCTATGTTAATAAAAATATTGTTCAAAAAGGACAAATAGATAATAAATCTATAATGTTAACTTTCTATACTATTGCAAGATATATTCTACTATTTAATTTTTATATGACTTTTAAATGCCAAGGGGTAGTGATCACAATCAGTAATTTTTTTTCAATATATGCAAGTGCTTATGTGTTTTTTTATACTGGTATAGAAAAGATTCTTCTAGTCATATTATCATTAATTCCTTTAATAGTGTATATGTTTTCCTTTTTTCTTTCTAAAAAAAACTGGAATTGGATGCTTGTTCCAACTATTATTTCATGGTTAGATGAGTTACTAATTATTGTATACAACATCTATGTAAATAAAGTATATTTTGATTTATTAAATTCATGCCAAATAGTTATTTTACTTATTTTAACCGAAGGAACGATACTCGGACAAAGGATTAAACATGATTTGCCTACATATCAAAAGAGCAAAAAAGATCATTGTGATGTTAAAATATATAGTTATAATTTTAAAAGTTCAAAAATCGTTTCTTTAATATTTATTGTATTAATAATATTTGTAATATTTGTTGCCGTAGGTTTGGAATTGCTTATTATCTATATTGGTGATAATTATGAGCTAAATACATTTCAGACGCTTTTATTAATATAACTGACCACCTGACGAATTTTTTGTTAGAGGTGTCCAATTAAACGGACAAC
>CAVCAD010000174.1:0-2200 GCA_963600145.1 Bacteroidaceae bacterium | reverse complement strand
TTAAATCGTGTTAAGCCTTTTTACAATAATATCAGTCTAAAACGTATTAGAAAAAGAATATCATATAATTTTGAAAAATCATTAATAAATTTAATGTGCTATTTATCGTTAAGGTAAAAATGTAAATTTTTAATAATAAAACATGGATTATCCATTATAAAATATGAGATTAGTCCATGTTAACAATTATTTTCGTGTTTTTAACGTTACAGTTCAGTCAAGAGATAGATAATTTAATCTATCTTTTTTTAATTACAATTTCTATAATACACTATTTTTAAGAAAAATATAAGTCTTTTATTTCAATTCCAAATATGAGATAATATTATCGTAAGGAGTGATTTATCTATGGCAAGTAATTATTCAAAATCTTTATACAATCAATATGAAGAACTTCTAAAAAAGTTCGAAGCACAAGAAAAGTTATTAAAAGATACAAATAAACTTGTATCTAATTTAAATGCAACAATTAAATCACTCAATGAAACTATTGAAAAGCAAAATATAATTATTGAAACACAAGCCAAAGAAATACTAAGGTTAAAAAGTAAAAATAATAAGGACAGTTCTAATTCTAGTAAACCATCAAGTACTAATGGATATAAAAAAGTCATCACAAATCGAAGAGAAAAATCAAATAAATCTAAAGGTGGTCAAATTAATCATATACCTCATTCGTTAAAAAATAAACTAGAGCAATTTATTAATTCAGGCAATGTAGAAGAAGAAATTATTGAAATTAATAAAAATGATAGTAATAAAGATAAAAGATATATTGAAAAAGTTGTTATTGATGTAAAAATTACTAAAACAATAAAAAGATATAGATACTATATGTGCAATGATGGTAAGTATCATATTCCAAAATATCATAATCAATATGTTCAATATGGAAACAATATCAAAAGTATAGCTATGGATTTAATGGTAAATTTACCAAACTCAACTGATGGAATAGTTCAATTTATAAATGATATATCTAATAAAGGTATAACATTATCAAAGGGAACTCTTATAAATTGGGAAAGTGAATTAAAAAATAACCTAAATAATGATATACAAATAATAGAAAATGGATTATTGAATTCATATTATTTAAATCATGATGAATCCCAATTCAAAATAGATGGTAATGGCTATAATATTCTTTGTGCATGCAACAAAGAATATGTTAGACTATGGCAAAGTAAACACAAATCACAATATGCTATAGATGAAATAGGCTTTCTTCCAAAATTTAAAGGTGTAATTGTAAAAGATGGTACAGAGTTATATAACAAATATGGAATTTTTTTGTCACAATGTATTTCTCATATTCAAAGATATTTAAAAGGAATATATGACTTTGTTAATCATAAATCCCCTAAAAAATTATCAGATTTCTTTTCAAAATATAATAATTTAAGGAATGAATACATTAATAAAAATATAGATAGATTTAATGAAGAGGAATTATCAAGCATAATTGATGAGTATGATAATATTATAGATGAGTGGGAAAGTGAATTAAAAAATGATATAAATAATTATATGTTTGATGATGAACTAAAATTATTTACTAGATTAAAATATGACAATAAAAAAATGAATTCTAAAATACGAGGAGATAGAGATGAAATATTATATTTTTTGAAAGATTTTAATGTGCCATCAACAAATAATAATGCAGAATCATCGCAAAGAGGAGTTAAAATAAAGCAAAAAATAGGAAAATTTAGAAGTGAAGAAGGAGCAAATAATTATTTAATTATAAAGAGTTGTTTATTAACTTTTAAAAAGCAAAAATTAGATATCTTAAATAGTTTAAAGCAGGCATTTGAGGGACAACCTATTTTAGCAAATTAAAAAGTGAGCAAAACTCACTTATTTTCTAGTGCCTTGACTGAACTGTAACTTATATTAAAATATTTTTACATAAAATTATGGTTTAATTTGTAGAAATATGTTATAATTTTTTTGAAGCGTAGATATTTATTTTTAGTTTTGTTTAAAAAATATTGGTAATTTAATTATTTTAATAAAATAAATGTTTGTGATAGGGAAGTAAAGGTGTATTTGTGAAGATAAAAGAAATATTTAGAAATATTGGTAATTATTTTTTGTTTTTGATTAGTCGGTTAATTCTAATGCTGTTTATTTGTGGTATAATTTTATTAGCAAAAAGAATTCCTTTAAATAATAATGTTGCATCTACTGATGG
>CAVCAD010000173.1:0-2280 GCA_963600145.1 Bacteroidaceae bacterium | reverse complement strand
ATAGATAGGTTAATAGAGGAGCCATCCCCGACTAAAGCAAATAAAAAAAGTTATAGTGGAGTGAAATTACATCACTCCGATAACAACTAAACATATACAATATTAAGTTTATTTAATTAGCTTATATAGTTTTCTAGGCCATGTGTTTTGATACATCCTTGTTTTAATAGAATATGTATTGCAATTTTACTTATGTAAATAGTTTAAGACTTATAACAACAAAAGCATTTAAAATTCTTCCATAATTGATTTAAACTCGTCATGCTCTTGAACCCACTCCCAAGCATGGGTCATCTCTGCTACAAATGTGTTTTCTGACTGTTTAAACTGCCGTCTGTAATATAATTCTTTCTCTTGAACTTCCTCATATAATCCACACTCTTTCAAGAAACGGGACCGGTTCCAAAGAGCATCAGCAGAAAACAATATATCTGGAACATACTCTTTAAAATGTATTAATTCCTCCTCATATTTCTCTACTTCTTCTTTAATTATTTTATACATAATCATAATCTCCCCTTTTAATCATGATAACATTGATTTTCTTCATCCCATGCATCATTATAACCAATATAATGGCCACCATGTTCCTCAGTATAGGTATAACCATATTTATTAGCTACTTCTCTTGTAATCCCACTAGAATCAACATCAGGCCCTATATCACTACTATTTGAACTTTTTTGAGATTCTTGTTTAACGGTATGTTGACTTTTAACAGAACTCGTATCTTTTGTTATAGTAGTCTCAGCAACATTCTCAGAACTATTCCCAGTAGTATTATTAGTAACATTATTAGTAATGTTTATATCATCATTATTATCTGGTTTGGAAACTAATGCACCACTTATTAATGCACTTGCTAATATTATAACAACAATTACTAAAATAAATATTATAATATTCTTTTTATCCATTTTATTTAACCCCCCAATATTATTTTTACAGATAGCTATTTCTTAACTAGTTGAGTTAGTAAATCTATAATCTCACCATTTTGTTCTATAAGTGAGTCATTTTGTTCTATTATCCTTTTATTTTGTTTATTTAAGAGATCTAGTTTAATCAATTGTGAAGCTAAAAATCTACCATTAATTTTCTCTAATCTTGAAACACCATAAGTAACATATGCTTTATACACTCGTTCTGCTTTCTTTGCATCTTCTTTAAATTGTTGTGCCATATCCTCAAAATAAAAATCATATTCTTTTTCTGTGGTAGTCCTATTAGATAATTTTTTTTCTTGTTTTTTCTTTTTCCATAATTCATCCCTTTCATCTATGTTCATTCTTTTCCATTCTTCTTTTTCTTGCTTTTTCTTTTTCTTCTGCTCTTCTCTTTTTCTTTTATTCTCTTCTAATTTTTCTTTAAATTCTAATTCTTTTCTTCTCCTCCTTTCTTCTTTTTCTTCCTTTTTTCTTTTATTCTCATCTAATTTTTCTTTCAAATTTTGACTGTTCTTTCCTCCTATTTTGGCAAAAAATCCTTTTTCATTTTTTTCCTCACTTTTTACCTCAGGTAATTTAGCTCCACAAGTTTGGCAAAAATTATAGGAATCATCACATTCCTCATTACAATTTAAACAAATTTTTGTCATGAAAATCACTTAATTACTATTTATCCAAAAGACTGTATAAGTAAATTTTTGATGGAGATTAAAGTAAGATTATAAACACTTTCTCATATCCTTTTCATATAATACAAGAATTCAGTTAATTAAACTAATAGCTACTAAATTATTTTCAATTTAATCAACAAGAACCTTAAGAATTATACAAGCACTAGCTACAACACTTTATTCTAAATTTTAGCTTATATACTATTAAATAGAAATATAATACATAACAAAATAGTTCAAACTCAATGAAAGATTATAAGGTGTTAAAATGACTGATAAAAAAGAAATATTAATAAGTAAAGATAATCCATTATTTGATCCATTTGATGATTCAATTGAAAATGAAATACATGAAAAAATAGCTACTGGAGAATTTAAAACAGCTGAAGAACTTATTGCTTATTTAAAATCAAGACATAATCTAGATTAAAATATAGGAGAGTGCATACATAATGACTAATGAAAAAGAAGTGTTTTCAAGTGATGAATATCCATTATTTGATCCATTTGATGATTCTAAACATTTTGAATTAGAGAGAAAATTAATAGCTAGAGAAATCTCTTTTAAAGAATTTTGTAAAGAACTTTTTGGTGAATATCCCTCTGATGAAGAGTTAAAAGAATTTGCTAAGAACCATCCTGAATTCATTGCTGAATAAAAT
>CAVCAD010000172.1:0-2332 GCA_963600145.1 Bacteroidaceae bacterium | reverse complement strand
ATATAAGTATGAGGAAAGATATTACAATTGAAAAAATGAAGTTAGGAGGTGAAAAAGTGAATAAAAGTGAATTAGCAAGAAGATATGGTTGTTGTTGGGAAACAATAGATCGAAGATTTAATCCAGAAAAATACAAAAAAGAAAAGAAGATTAGAGTTTATACTTCAAAGCTAGATCCGTACAAGAACATTATAGATACAAAGTTAGACCAAGATAATGTGCCTGCTACAGGCATATTTAACCTTTTAACCTTAAAATATGGTTATAATGGCAAATATGGAATCGTACGTAAATATGTTAGTACAAAGAAGAAAAAAATAATAAAAGAATTAACAATAAGATTTGAAACTGTGAAAGGTTATCAATCTCAAGTAGATTGGAAAGAAAAAATGAAATTGCATGATAAAAGTGGTAATGAATATATTGTAAGTATATTTTTAATAGTACTGGGACATTCAAGATATAAGTATATTGAATTAACTTTTGATCAAACACAAAATACACTATTTAAATGTTTATCAAATTCATTTAGGTACTTTGGAGGAACTACAGAAGAAATATTATTTGATAACATGAAAACTATAGTAGATAGAGCTAAAAGTGATTTTAGTGAAGTGGTAATTAATTCGGTCGCAATGCAATTTTCAAAGGATGCAGGCTTTAAAATAGTAACGTGTAGACCATATAGACCCGAGACTAAAGGAAAAGTAGAAACACTAGCCAAAATAATGAATAGATTAAAAGCATTTGATTATGAGTTTGATGATAAAGACGATTTAATAAAAATAGTAAAAAATTTAAATTATATTTTGAATTATGATGAAAAGTCTCAGGCTTTAAATGATACACCAATAAATTATTTTGTAAAAGAAAAAGAATATTTAAAACCTATAAACTATGAAATTTTAGAAAATTATTATCTTCCAAAAAAGAAGACATATAGAGTATCTAATGAATCTATGATTTCATATCAAGGAATTAAATATTCAGTACCAATACAGTATGTTGGAAAAGAACTTACTGTACTAGAAGAGGATAACGTCATCCACGTTTATTATAGCACTGATTTAATAGTTTCGTATAAGAAAAACGCTAAATATCGCTATAATTACAAAGAAAAAGATTATATTGATATACTAAAACATAGTAGTTTTAATAATAGTACAGATGAAGAAATTCAAAAATATATTAAGCAAAATTTAAAATCATTAGATGGAATAAATATAGAAAAAAAGGAGGAAAATGATGATAGAAGAATTAAATAACAAGTTAGATTTATTAGAATTAACTAAAGTAAAAGAGATTTTGCCGGAGTATGTCCATGAACATATAAAAGAAAATTTGCCATTAACAGAACAATTAAATTATTTATTAGGTGAAGAAATTAAAAATAAAGATAACCGAGCAGCTGAAGGTATCATTAAAGCATCTAATTTTCCATTTAGAAAAACATTAGATGATTATGATTTTGCATTTCAACCATCAGTTAGTGAAATGCAAATGCGAGAATTAGCTAACTTAGGATTTATAGAAAGACAAGAAAATATTGTTTTTATTGGAAATTCTGGAGTTGGAAAGACACATTTGGCAGTTGCTTTAGGAGTTGAAGCAGCTAAACATAGGAATAGTGTTTATTTTATAACTTGTCATAATTTAATGCTTAAGTTAAATAAAGCACAAAAGGAAAATAGATTAGATAAACAACTTCAACATTTAGCTCAATATAAAGTGTTAATTATTGATGAAATAGGATATCTTCCAGTTGATCATCAAGGATCTAATCTATTTTTTCAATTAATTGCAAAAAGATATATGAATAAATCAACAATTGTTACAACAAATATGCCATTTTCTAGATGGGGAGAAGTATTCAGTGATAATACACTTGCTAGTGCCGTTTTAGATAGATTATTACATTATTCACATATTATAAGAATTACAGGTAATTCTTACCGTATAAAAGATAAAATTGCAGAAACCGACTCTAGAACAAATAAATACAAAGAATAAAATGATATCAATATAAATTATATTTTATGCCGAGAAAACTTTTGACAAGTAAGGAAATATTATTTTACATTTTTGGAGTTTAATGATAATTATTTTCATTTTTTGAAAATAATTATCATTTAAACGATTAAGATAAAATAAATAATATTTCTGCTTGTCAAAAGGAAATTGGAATAAAAAAGAAGTTATATTTCTATAACCTAAGATACATTAATTTTATAAGGTTTTTACTTTGACATTTTTTTAGGTTTTGATGTTGACATTTACACCTAATTGAACTATTAAAAAATTCTATACCATTAAATTTATTATTATTGAAAAA
>CAVCAD010000171.1:0-2342 GCA_963600145.1 Bacteroidaceae bacterium | reverse complement strand
ATATGCAACACTACTAATGAAACAAATAAAATATATAGAATTAAGAACTTGAAAAACTAACTATCAAGGAAAAATATTAAATCAGTAAAACACATCAAAGTTAAGGGACAACTTGCCATTGAATTATAAAAAATAGCAAAAACGACTGAATTAAATAGTTAATTCCCGTTACGATTGAAAAATACAATTATAAGACTGAATGCCCGAAAAATCGGTGTTTTCAGTCTTAATTTTTTTGATTTTTTTTAAATGATGTGTTATTATATACTCATTGAATTAGGTGCGAGCACGCAAAAAGATGCGCAAAATCAATTTTTTTAAAATTTATTTCCCGCATTGAGATTCAATAAAAGTTGTGATTTTGGCTTATTTGCCAATGAAAAGATAAATTATCTTTTCTATGACTACAGTTCATCTGTAAGTATTTTTAAATACATTTCAAGTGCATTGGTTCTTGATAAATTAAATATTGTAGAGATATCTTCGTTAGACATGTGTTTATTTTCTATGATTGAATATATGATATCTTCAAAGTATTTTTGTTCTTCAACTGACTTTTTGATTTCGTTTATCAGTTGATCAATTGATATATTTCCTATTAATGGATCATAGTAAATTATTAAATCTTTAATATCATTATATTCTATCATTATTTATCACCTCTGATGTTTTTGACTGACATATCAACGTCATCTGGTGAAATGTATTTAGCATTTAAATATTCTATTAATTTAGGATATTTTTTCTTTGTAAGATTATATGGTGTTTCACCATGTAAGGATTCTCTTGGAATTGCATTTATATTATCTCTTAATCTATTAACTATTTCATCATTTAATTGATTAAATGACGTACCTTTAGGAAAAACTCTTCTTATATATTCATGATTAACTTCTAGTTCGTGTTTATCAGATGAAGAGTATGGCCTGCAATAAAATACATTTGCAACTTTTTTCCCTGTTTCATAATCATATTCCATTTCATAGGGATTAAAGAATTCATTTCCATTATCAGTTAAAATTATTCTAAATATTTTTTTATAGTTTTCTATTTTTAATTCTTTTTTAATGTCATAAAATATGTTGGTTACTTCTTGCATTGTTTTCTTATTTAATAAGAATATAAGCATATAATGAGTTTCAACAATATACATTGTTAATAAACATTTACTTTCATTTCTTTTTCCAATTACAGTATCAAGTTGCACTTTATTAAGTTTTGGATGTTTGCTAATGTACTCTAAATAATCTTCGTATTTTCTATTTTTAAGTATTAATATATCTCTTTTATAATTGTTATTTGCTTTCTTTCTTGGTTTGTATTTTACTCTTTTTGGAAGATCTATATTAGTCAAAGATAAAACACCATTCTCAATATAATTATAAAAAGTTACTTTTGAAAAATCTAAAATATCAGAATGATTAATAAAAACTTGATTAACACTTTGTTTTTTATATTTTATTAAGGGTACAATAATATTTTCTATTTCCTCAATATGTTCTTGTGTGATATTCACACCTTGTCTTGATTCAGATAATTTAGTTTCATAATTTATTTGTGCATTTTTAGATTTGTAGTATAAATGGTGTTTCTGACAACGATTTTTGCTTTCGCATGTGTTGCAAACATATGGTGGTTTTTTTAACTGCTCACAATCAGAAATAGCTTTTTCAATTCCTTTTTTGTCGAACTTAGAATAAAAGTTACTTTTAATATATCTGTTATTTTTAATTTCTTTAGATACAGTAGTTCTGTCAACTCCGATAGCCTCACCAATGTATGTAAATGTTTTTTTAGTATTTATTAAATGTTCAATAATATCTCTTTTTTCTTCAGATAAATGGTTAAATTTTGTCATAATAATTTTCACTCCTTTGATTGACAAATAAACCAGTTATATATAATAAAACAAAGAAGAAATAAAAGCAAATATATTATAAGTTTAAATATTACAACATTTATTTCCCGTGTACTAAAAATGGGGAAATAAACTTTTTATTCAGTAAAATAGCAAAAACACTTGCAAAATTCATATATTTATAGTATATTATTATTGTTCCATTTCTTGGATAGATGAAAATCCTTATTTATCTAGGTTCTGGTGAAAATATATAAGGAGGTAAATAAAATGGCTTTAAGTGTAGAAAAGAAACAAGAAATTATTAAAAACTTCGCAAGAGGTGAAAAAGATACAGGTTCTGCTGAAGTACAAATAGCAATCTTAACTGAAGAAATTAAAAACTTAACAGAACACTTAAAAGAACACACTCACGATTACCATTCTAGAAGAGGTCTTTTAAAAAAAGTAGGACAAGAAGAAGTTTACTTAATTACTTAAAAAA
>CAVCAD010000170.1:0-2352 GCA_963600145.1 Bacteroidaceae bacterium | reverse complement strand
ATTTGAATTTTAAAGTTATTATAAAATACTTTGTCTACAACTTCTAAAGGTTTATGCTTTTGATTATCTGCTATAACTAATTTGCCATTTAAATATTTTTCACTACATAAATTAGATCTTCTTATTGAATCAACTATCTCTTCTTTAGAAAAATTGATTGTAAAAGAATCTATATCTGCTAAATCGGATGGATAATAGCCATTAGATATATCTAGCTTTGATATATCAATAAATATATAATCTCCAACTTTAGCCATTAAACTTAAAAAATGTTTTTGTTCTTCATATTTTTTCATAAATTAATCAACCTACTTCCCTTCGTTTGAAGTTTTTATTTTATCATATATTAAGGGCAAAGTCAAATGATATGGGCATAAAACAGTAAAATAGAATAAATTTTTTTCGCAATCATTTTTTGGTATAATAGTTATAATAAAGGTGGTTGTAGTAAATGAAGCAAAGAATAACAAGAAAAATGAGAAGAGAATTAAAACAAGCGGTAAACCCATTGGAAGAATTATTAATCATTATCAAACAATATTTTCCTAAACTAACTTCTTGGATTGATAACTTAACTGATACTAGACATCAATCATATATTACTTACGATTTCAAGATTTGTCTTTTAACTCAAATTCTTGCTTTTTGTTCTAGTTATCAATCTATGAATAAAATTGGCAGAGATTTTAATTCTGATATTGTTATTAATAATATCAATCATATTTTAAAAACAAATTATATAGAACTTCCTCATAAGGATACACTTATTAATGTTATTTCTTCTATAAAATTTGAAGAGTTAGAAAAAATACAAACTAATATTATTAAAACTTTAATTCGTTCTAAAATGCTAGATAAATATAGATTTAATGGACTTTTTCATGTCGTAATTGATGGAACCGGTTTATACTCAACACGTGTAAATTTAGGTGAACAAGCTATTACTAAGGTTTATAATAAAGGTCAAGATAATGAATATACATTATATTCTTATTATGCCTTAGAAGCTAAATTGGTTTGTGGTAATATGACATTTTCACTTGCCACTGAATTTGTTGAAAATGAAACTTATGCTGACGATAAAGGAAACTCTTATAGAAGGTTTGATAAACAAGACTGTGAATTAAAAGCAGCTTATAGACTACTTAAAAAAATTAAAAAGAGGTTTCCAAAACTTCCGATTATTATTGGTGGTGATGCCTTGTATTTAGGAAGACCTTTTTTAGAATTATGCGATGAACTCAAATTTGATTATATTATTAGATATAAAGAAACTGACGCTCCAAGTATAAAAAGAAACTTTGACGAAATAAAGGTTTCTGAGGATAATTATGAATATCAAAATGAGATAATATTTGGAGATTTAAAGGATAATAAATTTTACACCTTAAATGTTATAAGCCATGATGAAGAAGAAATTGACGATGAAACTGGAGAAATTATTACAAAAAACTTTTCTTACGTAACTTCATTAAAACTTACAAGTAAAAACAAAGAAGAAATTGTATCATTAGGTAGAAGACGTTGGAAAATAGAAAATAAAGGATTTAAAGAACAAAAATCTGATGTATTAAATATTACTCACATATATACAAAAAATTGTAATGGAACAAAAAATATTTATTTAATAATTCAATTTGCTCATACAATTTTAAATTTATTAAATTATGGAAACGTTTTAATTATTGGTTTGAATACAACTAAAAACGAAGTAAGTGACTTAATCAGACAAGCACTTACTTCAACAATTCAATCTCTTAATTTAATTCGTTTAATTCAATTAAGATTACCTTAATTATACACCATAATTAGAGATTTTCATATAATTTTTGTAATTTTTACAAAAATCTTTTTTGCATCCACTAAAAAGAAGAAAAATTTTCATTTTAATTACAAAATGCTTTTTTTCTTCTTTTTTTACATATTTTTCTTACTATCTACAAAATTTATTCTATTTTACTGCTTAGGTTATGTGATTTATCTACGACTGTTTTTCAAATACATAAAAATAGAACTCTATACCACTTTACTCAGTATTTACCTAGGTTTGTTCAAAACTGGCCGTCAATCAGCCTAGTCTGATCGGATTGTCAGATGTTCCGTCTCCGCTTGAATATGTGGCCGAGGATTCAAGATAAAATACTGGGCGGACCTCACGACTGTAGTTCGTGCAGTGGTGGCTAGTGATATACCCATCCAAATGGACATAGAAGACATCGTACGAGTAAGACGCACTCCGGGAAATTGTCCACTCTGTAAATCCAAAATACATCCAGTTTATATCTATTGCCGAGCGATATCCATTAGGTGAACTAGAAGTACTATGCATAGTTAATGTCCATGCTTCTGGAC
>CAVCAD010000169.1:0-2364 GCA_963600145.1 Bacteroidaceae bacterium | reverse complement strand
ATTGTAGATATAATATTCTATTTTTACTGATTTGTCAATACTTTTTTCATTATTCATGAAAACTTCCTTGTTCCAAAAATCCTGCAATACTCCCATATCACCACAAACTTCAGTACCTGTGCTACAGCTAAAGCAAACAAAACACCATATAAATCTGCAACCCGGGAATTTAACAGTTCAAAGATAAAAAAAATCGATTAAGCATTGAAAATGCTTATTTTTTTCGTCAAATTTTTCAAAAGTTATTGTAGTATTTTGTGGTATGTGTTATAATGTGTAAAAATAAAAAAAATGAGGTAAATACAAATGAAATTATCAATAACGCACACAAAAAATAATACATATTTTTATATGGTTAAATCTTATAGAAATAATAATGGAAAAAGCACGTCAAAGATTATAGAAAAATTAGGTACATTAGAAGAGGTAATTTTAAAGGCAAATGGTGAAGATCCAATAATATGGGCAAAAAATTATATTAAAAAGAAAACAAAAGAGGAAAATGAAAATAATGCAGTATATTATGAAAAACTTGTAGAAAATGAAGAACTTGATAGCAGTTTAAAAATATATAATATAGGCTATTTATTTATAAAAAATATTTTTTATAAATTACAATTAGACGAGTTATGCAACAAAATTGCAAGTGAAAATAAATTTGAATATGATATGAGTAAAATATTACAAGATTTATTGTATACCAGAATTTTATGTCCATCTTCAAAATTATCAGCTTTTGAGGAAGCAAAAAAATTTATAGAACAACCAAATTATGAATTACATGATATATATAGAGCGTTAAGTGTAATCGCCCAAAAAAAGGAAAGTATTGAAAAATGGTGTTATAAAACATCTTTAAATATAATTCCAGAACGAAACACAAAAATTTTGTATTATGATTGTACAAATTACTTTTTCGAAATAGAACAAGAAGATGAAGATGACACAGAAAAAAATAAAAGTGGATTAAGAAAATATGGAGTAAGTAAAGAGCATAGACCCCTTCCAATAGTGCAAATGGGACTATTTATGGATGGTAGTGGTTATCCATTGGCATTTTGTATTAATCCAGGAAATACAAACGAACAACAAACATTGACTCCACTTGAAAAGCAAATAATGAAAGATTTTGAATTATCAAAATTTCTTGTATGCACAGATGCAGGGCTTGGATCATTTAAAAATAGACTTTTTAATACCAAAGGTGAAAAGGTTTATATAGTAGCCCAATCATTAAAAAACTTGGAAAAACACTATCAAGAAATAGCAATATCAAACAAAGATTGGCAAATAGAAAATTCATCAAAGAAATATGACTTAAGTGAAGTAGACAAATATAATCCAAATGATAAAAATATATATTATAAAGAATTTATAATTGAAAGAAAAAAGAAAAATGAAAAAACAGGAAAAACAGAAAAATTAAAAGAAAGAATGATAGTAACATTTAGCACTAAATATGCTATTTATCAAAAGAGCTTAAGAGATAAGCAAATTTCAAGAGCCAAAGAAATAATAGAAAAAAATCCAGAGAAATATTTAAGAAAAAGCCAAACAGATTCCAAGAGATTTATTAAATGTGAAAAGATAACAAATGATGGAGAATGTGCTGAAAAATATAAATTATATTATAAAGATGAATTAGAAGAATATGAGCAACAATTTGATGGAATGTATGCAGTATGCACACCAGAAAATATGGATGGAGGAATTGGAGAAATATTAAAAATAAATAAAGGCAGATGGGAAATAGAAGAAAGTTTTCGAATAATGAAAAGTGAATTTAAAGCAAGACCAGTTTACTTGCATAAAGAAGAAAGAATAATAGCCCACTTTGTGATTTGCTTTTTAGCACTATTAATACATAGAATTATAGATAAAAGCAAATTAAAGGGAAAATTTACAACAGAAGAAATAATAGATACACTAAAGAATATGATATCTAGCAAAATAGAAGGTTTAGGTTATAAACAACTATATTCAAAATCATCTATAACGGAAGCATTACGAGATACTTTTGGATTTGATTTGGACAAAAAATTTATTAGTAATAAAAATATGAAAAAAATTTTAAAAGAAATTGAAAAATAAAATAAATTACTACAAATAAAATCAATAAAGGAAACCTCAAAAGTCTTATACTTGGCTAGTTTTGAGGTCTCCTATTTCTTTTAACTGTCAAATTCAGGATTTATACCACAAAATCGCCATAAAAACAATTATTTTACAAATATTAGTAATTAAATTTCTTTTTTATACTTAAATAACATAAAATTTACCAAAAAACGCATTAACAATATTGTTATATGCGGGAATTTAACAGTTCAAAGATAAAAAAAATCGATTAAGCATTGAAAATGCTTA
>CAVCAD010000168.1:0-2374 GCA_963600145.1 Bacteroidaceae bacterium | reverse complement strand
TCTTAAGTGAGATTGGCAACATAGATAAATTTGCTAGTCCTACTAAACTTCTTGCATTTGAAGGCCTAGACCCTTCGGTTAGACAATCTGGAAATTTCAACGCAACAATTGTTAAAATGTCTAAACGTGGATCTAAACTTCTTCGCTATGCAATGCTTCGAGCTTCTGGAATAATTATTTGGAATTCAGAAACTTACAATGCTTATTATAACAGAAAACTAGCTCAAGGTAAATCACATAATAATGCAGTTTGTCATGTCGCACATAAACTCACCAGAGTTATATTCCATATGCTTAAAGAAAATGTCGAATTCAAAGAACAATTAGAAAATTAGTTTTATGCCGAGAAAACTTTTGATAAGTAAAGAAATATTTTTTACCTTAATGGAGTTTAATGATTATTATTTTCATTTTTTGAAAATAATAATCACTTAAACGACTATAAATCAATAAAAATATTTCTGCTTGTCAAAAGGAAATTGGAATAAACTTAATTTTCGTATTCAGACCGAAATTTTTAAAAATTTATCGACGTTCGGTCTTTTCGTCGTGCCAACTATTACTATTTCATATATATTTCAAAAATGTTTCAATTTTCTATTGACACATTATAGTTGGTCTCTAATATTATATCACTTTTTCTCATATTTCCAAATAGAAAAAAAGGAGTAGAAATTGAAACTGCTGAAAAAGTATACAAAGATTACTGTAAACTATATCAGTGGTCTTTTTATTTTGATATAATAGATATATAAGGATAATGGTGGTAAAAATGCTAAAGAAAAATAATCAATTAGAATTAAATTTTAGTAAATATTTCGATTTATATGATATAGTTATAAAACCAGATAATTTTTGGAAACAATTAAATGATATGGTTGATTTTTCATTTGTATATGAAGAATTAAAAGATAAATATTCATCTACAATGGGAAGAACATGTGAAGATATAGTAAGAATGTTTAAATATCTTTTATTAAAATCTTATTTTAAATTATCAGACAGAGGTTTAGTAGAACGAACAGAAACAGATTTATTATTTAAATATTTTCTGGATTATGATCCAGAAGAAACAAAGTTAATTAATCCAAGTTTATTAACTGTTTTTCGTCGTGAAAGATTAAAAGATGGTGAAGATAATTTAATGGATAAACTAATAAATAAGACAGTAGAGATTGCTTTAGAAAAAGGATTAATAGAAGTTAAAACCAAAATAATAGTAGATTCAACACATTCAAATGCAATGTTTCACCATATATCACCAAGAGAAGAATTAATAAGACAAGCTAAAGAACTTAGAAAATCAGTATATAAAATTGATGAATCAATGCATGGTAAAATGCCTAAAAAGAAAGAATCAACAGGTTTATTAGAAGACCAAATTGAATATACAAAAGAATTATTAAAAGTAGTAAAAGATGATGGGAGATTTACTTGCTTACCAGGAATAAAAGAACAAATAGATTATCTAGAAGAAACCATGAATGATACAGAAATAGAATTAGAATATTCAAAAGATCAAGATGCAAAAGTAGGACATAAAACTGCAGATACATCATTTTTTGGATACAAAACGCACATTGCTATGACACCAGAAAGAATAATTACCGCCGCTACAGTTACTACAGGTGAAAAACACGATGGGAAGGAACTAATTAATTTAATAGAAAAAAGTAAAAATAACGGAATTGAAGTTGAAGCAATAATTGGTGATGGTGCATATTCTGAAAAAGAAAATTTAGATTATTGTAATGAAAATAATATTAAAAATGTTAGTAAATTAAGCAAATCAGTAACTCATGGTAATGGTAAAAATAAAGATGATTTTGAATATAACAAAGATGCAGGAATGTATGTATGTAAAGCTGGACATATGGCAAATTTTAAAAGAAAACAAGGAAGTAAAAAAGCAACTGGAGATACTAGAGTCGAGGTATATTATTTTGACGTGGAAAAATGCAAACATTGTCCTTTTAAAGACGGATGTTATAAAGAAGGGGCAAAATCAAAAACATATAGTGTAAAAATAAAAGATGATACTCACATAGCTCAAATGGATTATATGAAAACACAAGAATTTAAAAATTTATATAAAGAAAGATACAAAATTGAAGCAAAAAACGCAGAATTAAAAAATAATTATAATTATGGAAAAGCGAATGCCTGTGGAAAACTGGGTATTACAATACAAGGGGCGACTACGCTCTTTTTAGCCAATATGAAAAGAATAATCAAATTGAATGAAGAAAAAAATAAAAATATGGGATATTGATTACTTATATTTATACCTTTTTATTAAATTAACAAAAAAACTGATAAATAGAAAATATTTCTAAATATCAGTTTTAATTTTAATTACTTTTTCAGCAGTTTC
>CAVCAD010000167.1:0-2443 GCA_963600145.1 Bacteroidaceae bacterium | reverse complement strand
CTCTATTTGAAAATAGAGCCTTATTTTTTAATATTTTTAATCAAAAGTTAAACTTATATGGTATAATTGAATTATGATTAACTTGTGATAATGTCTTAAGTGATAACTTGCGAAAATGTCTCAAAGTTATATAATAAGTCACTGAGGTGACACAAATGAGAAAGGTAGAATTAAGAATGAATGAAAAAGAAAAATATGAAGTAATCAAAGAATTAGTTGACCACAATGGTAACAAAAATCGAGCTTGTAAAAAACTCGGTATATCAAAAAGACAAATTAATCGTCTTATTATTATCTATAAGGAGAAAGGAAAAGCTGGTTTTATTCACGGCAATATAACACATAAACCATATAATGCTTTTGATAACTCAATCTCCGAAAATATTATACTACTTTATAAGAATAAATACTATGATTTTAACTTTAATCACTTTAAAAAGTTTTTAGAGAAAGAAGAAAATATCAAAGTTTCATACAATTATATCTATAAAGTTCTAAATAAAGAAGGTATTTTATCTCCTAAGGCCAGAAAGAAAACAAGAAGAAATTTTGCCAAACAAAAACTACTTAAAGAAAAGAAAATTAATCTTGCAATGTCAGATGAACAAATTAACTCAATTGTTGACCATGAAATTAATCTAGAAGATTCACATCCTAGAGGTGAAAAGCCAAAATATTTTGGTGAAATTATAGAACAAGATGGCTCTATACATTTATGGTTTGGAGAAAAGAAAACATGTTTACATCTAGCTATTGATAAAGCAACTTCTATAGTTGTTGGTTCTTGGTTTGACTATCAGGAAACATTAAATGGCTATTATCATGTTTTATATCAAATTTTAACTAATTATGGCATTCCATATAAGTTTTTTACCGACAATAGAACTGTATTTAATTATAAATTACTTAACCCTGAAAAAAGGACAAGTGAAAAAGATGTTTTAACACAATATGGATATGCCTGTAAACAATTAGGAATAGATTTGGAAACTTCATCAGTTTCACAAGCAAAAGGATTAATTGAAAGAACAAATGGCACATTTCAAGGAAGATTGGTACAGGAATTAAGACTTAATAATATAACCACCATTGAAGAAGCAAACAAATATTTAACAGAGGTCTTTGTTCCAGAATTTAATAAGGAATTTGCATTAGATTACAAAAAATTTCCAACTGTATTTGAAACAACACCATCTGAAGAAAAAATCAATTATACCTTAGCTGTTTTAAGTCCAAGAAAAATTGATAATGGTAACTCCATTAAATATAAAAAGAAATATTATCAGCCATATCTAGATGACACATTAAAGTGTTTTTTACCTAAAACTGAATGCCTTGTTATAAATGCATTTAATGGAGATTTATTAGTATCTATTGATGAACAAGTTTTAGAGTTAAAAGAATTGAACAGAAATAAAAAGTGTTCTGAAAATTTTGGAGAAGTTGAAGAAAATAAAGAAAGAAAAAAATATATTCCTCCAATGTCACATCCATGGAAATTAGCCTCTTTTAAAAAGCAAATACAAAAAGCACACACAAATCATGTGTATGCTTAAATGAGTGGGTTTTTATGCCGAGAAAACTTTTGACAAGTAAAGAAATATTTTTTAACCTTAATGGAGTTTAATGATTATTATTTTCATTTTTGAAAATGATAATCACTTAAACGACTAAAAATTAATAAAAATATTTCTGCTGGTCAAAAGGAAATTGGAATAAATTTTCCCACGAATGTTTAATTTTTTTTAAGACATTTTCCTAAGTTATTGACATGATGGTAAAGTAATTGCCGAGGGTACTCATAATGAACTTATAAAAAATGAAATATATAGTGAGTTATATAAAACTGAATTAAAATAGGTAACACCTATTTTTTCTTTTTTCATATTTAGTTCTTCACTAGAATTAGAAAAACCTCTTTTCTATGTAAAAAAGGACCTTATAGTCCTTAGTTAACAGTTAATGTTCTTTCTACCTTAGTAGTAATACCTTGATAAGTTATCTCATTAACAATTTTATATTTACCAGCAAGGGAATTTAATGAAGAATAATCTTGTGTTGTACCAGCTATATCAGTAACAACTGGGTCTGATATTTTAACATTACTTGTAATATCTTCATTATTTAAAGTAACTTTAATATTAGGTTTTTTAGGGAGTAAATTTGTATATGTATCTCCAACAAATATTGATACATCTTCTTGACTAAGTAAAGTAACATTTAAGTCACTACTAGTAGCACCACTGTAATCAATCTTAATTTCTACACCTTTACTGTTTGAACCATCGTAATTTGAATAACTTGCTTTTACAACATAAGTAGGTGATGATGTAGCTGGTAAATTTACAGTTGCACTTTCACTTTCAGTTGTTGTTACAAGAGAAAGATTATCGCCATTTTTTAAATATACTTTATATACTACTTTACCAAGTCTTTGATTATT
>CAVCAD010000166.1:0-2508 GCA_963600145.1 Bacteroidaceae bacterium | reverse complement strand
AAGATAAGAAAGATTTGCTTATTAAGTATTTATGATGTATAATATTTGTACAAACAAAGGGGTTTTGTGTATGAATACTATAGAAAATATTTTAAATATTTTAAATGATGCTAATAACAAAGAAATTGAACAACTAGTTGAAGATATGAGTAAACACCAAAAAGAGATATTTTCAAAAATGCAAAATAATGCAGAATTTTTTACAAATTATTCTTTAAATGATTTAATCTTTGATTTTGATAAAAACTTTGTTGAAAAAATACTTAAAATTGAAATAGACATATATCTTAAAAAATGCGAAGAAAAAGGTATATTCAATAAAAGAAATGGTTCTACCAAAGATATAACCTTAACAACATCTGACAGAATTCTTAATTTTAATAGACCAAGATTAAGATATGAAAAGGATTTTGATTCTAAATTTATTCCTAAAAGAACCAGAGTAATTGACGATTTGAATAACAGTATTTTACTATTATATTCGCAAAATATGAGTGTAAATCAAATAAAAGAAGTTCTTAAAGGAATGTTTAAAATTAAAGTATCAAATGGTTATATAAGTTCAGTAGCTCAACAATTATCAGACCAACTTTTAGCATGGCGTAATAGGCAATTAAAACCTTGCTATTTTGTTGTAAACATTGATTGTTTATATATTACTGTTCGTGATGAAAAACATTTAGGTTCACATAAAATTCCTGTTTATATTGCTGTTGGAACTACCCTAGATGGTCATAAAGAAATTGTAGGAATTTATCTAGGAAA
This sequence comes from Bacteroidaceae bacterium, assembly GCA_963600145.1. Taxonomy (GTDB): domain Bacteria; phylum Bacillota_I; class Bacilli_A; order RF39; family UBA660; genus CAVCAD01. The sequence goes on along the minus strand of CAVCAD010000166.1, from coordinate 1,743 downwards.
TGAAGATGAAGGGAAAAATATTATTGATGATTTATACGATGTTGATGTTGCAGAAAGTGCTACATTTTGGGCTGAAGTATTTAACGATTTAAAAGACCGAGGTGTAGAAAAAATTCTTTATATTGTAAGTGATGGCGTTGCAGGTATCAAAAACATTATTAAAAATGAATTTCCAGATGCATTCTATCAAAGATGTGTTGTACATCTTGATAGAAACTTAAAACAATATACTACTAAAAAAGACTGCAAAGAAATTATGAAAGATTTTAAAGCTATTTATACTGCACCAAATGCGGAAATAGCTAAGGAAAATTATGATTATTTTTTTAAAAAATATAAAAACAAAAAGACAATGTTAAAACATGCCGAAGTATATGTTGATTTAATCATGCCATTATTTACATTGCCAGAAAATATAAGAAAGTATATTTATACTAATAACATAGTTGAATCTGTCAATTCAAAGGTTCAGCGAGGTTTTTACGGTCGAGGAGCTCTACCAAATTGTGGTTCTGCACTAAATATTGTTTATGTTAATTTAGTTAGCTTAGAAGACAAATGGGCAAAAACTCATGTTCCAAACTGGGATAAAATATATTCTGAAATTCAAATAGTTCACAAAAATGATTTAGAACTATATCAAAAATAAAGTTTTATATTTAAACTAAAGGATATCTTATTAGGGGCTCTGCCCCTAAAACCCCGAGGTTTATCGCATTTTGACATCCAAAAAAGGAAGTATATACTTAAAATAAAAAGAAGAATACATACTATATGCATTACTTCCTTTTTGTATTGTCATTGTTTGATGCTCGGGTCACTCCTCAGTGTTGCCCTATCCCTCAAACAGCAATATCATTATACAATATTACTATTTTATTTGCAATAGATTTGATAATTAATTATTTTAATAAAGTTTTTTGTGAATAATTACTAAAAATGATAGTAATTTTTACTACAAATAATTAGTGAAAATGATAGCGATATATTTAGTTCCTTCCGCCAATAATTAGTGAAAATGATAGTTGACAATTTATTTGAAATATTTATAATAGTATTTGTTACTTGAGGGGATAAGGCAATGCTGAGGAGCAACCTGAGCACTTAAGTAATGCTACACAAAAAGGATTATAACCTTTTTTTGGAAGCCCGAAGCAATAAACCTCGGGAGTTTGAGGGCAGAGCCCTCATTGATTAATGTTTGAGCATCATATTTTTTCTCCACGGATGATTTTTAGGTGGGATGTAGATATGATGTTCTTTTTGTGTTCTAGACTCAATAATTTCTGATTCTTTTTTCAAAATTGAATCTCTATTTTGTAGTTCTATCATACTATAATATTTGTTTTCTATTTCAGCAATATATTCTCCATCATAATTAATTATTAAAGTACATTTAGTTCCTTTTTGAAAATTAGTAATTTCTCCAGTTTCTTGGTCCATTGGAATATAATATTTCTTATTATAGCTTATCGATGAAGCATTATCTATTATCTTTTCTTTTCTTTCAGAAATAATTAATTTTAATTCTTCTTCTGTAAAAGTATTTTCTTTCATCAATGATGTTTTTTTATCTATTGCATATGAAAATTTTTTATTCATTTTAGGTATAAACACTTCATTTAAATATTCATTTGCTTCATCAATATCAGTTATATTTAAATATCTTAACTCTGCAATAAGTCTATTTTTAAATGTTCCATTTTCACGTTCAACATTGGCTTTTGCAGTAGATACACTTGT
>CAVCAD010000165.1:0-2709 GCA_963600145.1 Bacteroidaceae bacterium | reverse complement strand
TATATTATTATATTATGTATGACAAAATCATCACACCCTGATGGACATTTTTGTCTACCCTAGATGGTCATTATCATCTACCCTAGACACAAGTATTCATAAAAAAAATTAGTTATATTTCAAACTAATCTTTAACATTTAAATTTTTATTTTATAAAGTAATTAATATCATTGCCAGCTTTTATTTTGATTTCAAAAGATGGATCAAAACATAAATCATTTAACTCTATTAATTCAAGATATTTCCAGTTTTCGTTTTTATTTAAATCTAATGTTTCTATTAACTTATCTTTAGTAATATTGCCAAATGCTTCAATATCATGTTCAATTTTACCATTGCAATAAATAGCCAGATTATCTTTACCAAAAATTTTCCTTTTATAAGTCAATATATAGAATTCAGAATTCTCATTAAATATAACTCCATTTAAAAACACTTTAATTTTTTTTGAATATTTTTTTGATAATTCCTCTTCAGTTGTTTTAACAACTTTTTCTCTGCTATCTTCTTCGTTTTTAGATAATAACTTTAATATATCTAACATTTGATTTATATAATCTGTATTCTTCTCAATGCTTTCAGACTCTTTTTTTAAGACATTAGCAGAGTTCAACAATTCTAAACGTGCTTTTAGATGTTCTCCTAATTGTAGAAAGCAATTCCCTTTTTGATAATTAATATAATATCTATTTTTAGATTTATAATTTTTATCTGCATTCTCTAAATTCTTTAAGGAATTTTCATACTCTTTTTTATAAAAATATTGTTCTGCTATTGCAACATAAATCCAACCTATATCGTAGTCTGTTCCTTTTGCCTTATCAAGTGCTAAATTAAATTTTTCTAATGCAAGGTCATATTTTTCATTTTCTTCTAATTCGTTCCCTTCAGTAATTATTTTCTCTAATTCATTCATTTTATCCTCCTATTAAATTATATTTTAACTAATCTTTATTAAAATTCTATTTTCTATTAATTATAATTCCTGATAAATCACTTCTTAAATTTTTATTTCTTCTTATATTTTCTTTTATTATTTTATCTTCAATATCAGAAAGCCAAGTAGTGTATTCATCATTTTTTTCTAATTCTTTTTCATACCATTTATCATCTTTTAAATAAATATAACTTCCTTCTTTAACCTTAAAAAGCTTTTTGTTATTTTCATTTAGGATTTCTTCTAATCCAATAACCATTACAGAATTTAAATCTAATTTCTTTTCACATTGTGAACAAAAGCATTCATAATCACCATTTAATTTATGTGAAATATAGGTTGCTTCGCTTCCATCTTCAACAATATGTCTACAAGTAAATAATACATTATTAAAGCAGGCATTTGCCTTTCTAAATTTATCTAATAATCCCATATTCATTCTCCTTTATCATCTGGCCATTTATCATTATTACATCTACAAATAAAATCGAAATGCATACTTTCAAATTCATTATTATATATAGGCACTGAATCAATTTTTATATCTATTTTATTTATGTCCATTAAATTATCAATATATGCTAGAGTATCATGTATACCATCAATCCTTGAATCATTTAACATATCAGCTAGAATTTCACGTTGAGTAACAGATAATTCAGATAAAAATTGGTTTATTTTTTTATTATTGTCTGTTTCAGGATAAGATTTATTTTTAACCCAATTAGATTTTACATCGTTTTTTTGAAGAACCAAGCCATCAATAAATTCTTTGTATTTTATTATAGATTTAGTTTTATCAATACCTTTATTTTTGCTTAATAATCCCATATTCATTCTCCTTTATTTACTTTTTCACATTACTTATTTGATTTTTTCTTTTTAAAATCAGATGCACTTAAAGCACCAATTCCTCCAGCTAAAGCACCAACTATAGTACCTATACCTATATTTCCCCAATTAAATGAATTATTTTTTTCCTTTATTTCTTCTTTTTCTTTATTAGATTCTTCTTCATTAATATTAAATTTAACTGTATCAATAATTTCCTTAAATTCTAGTTTATCACTATCTGTAATTGTTCCTTCTTTTTGAATTTGAAAAGTATATCCTTTAGTATTAATAACTGTATAATATGCTACTATATTGTAATTTGTTTGTGAATCAAAATACTCAACAGTCACAAACTTATAAGTCCCATTATTATATATATCATATTTATCTGAATTAGTTTTTTTTCCAATTTCTTTAGCAGTTTCTTTTAATGAATCATCGTTGTAATTAGTTAAATTGTTAATTCCTGTTTGACCATTGCCTACTCTAAGAACTAATTCATATCTAGTATCTAAAGGAATAGCATCGATATAAGCAGAATATTGATTAAAAAAATTTTCAAGATTTTCTTTAGTTAAGCCTACTTCTTCATCATAAGAAAAATCATCTAAATTGTATCTTGTAAAAACAAGCCAATCTTTATCAAAATCTATTTTTACATCAATTTCACTTAAATCATATGTTTCCGCACTCACAAACGGCATTAAAGCTAAGAAGCTCAAAACAAATAATAAAACTTTCTTCATAAAACGTTCTCCTTATCTACCTATAATTATACCACCATTTTAGCAGATTTTATCACTAAATTGAATCATCCAAGATCCATCCATTATTTTTGGTATAAATCCAAAACAAGGATTTTAATTAATATTCATTTTTCTCTTTATTTATAAGGCTTTAAATAGGAGCATGGTAGAGTTCTTCCATATTTTATAAC
>CAVCAD010000164.1:0-2776 GCA_963600145.1 Bacteroidaceae bacterium | reverse complement strand
GAGAGTATCGAAAAGTTTGTGTAAACTTTAAACTTCTTATGATATAAAACATAAATATGAAAAAATTTATTTATGTTTTTAACTAAAATTAATATAAATGACAAATTTAAATTTGTCAAGGTATGATTTTTAAGCCTGCTGAAATTTCGATTTTAGCAGGCTTAAAATTAGCCTTTTTCAATTAGTCAATAATAACCCTATCTGGAAAATAAATATTTAATTCTGCCAATGTTACACCCCAATTTGCGTATCTACTAGTCCATTTTTCAATAATCATTTGAGTTGATAAATACATACTTTTTTCTAATGCTTGAACCGTTGGAAATACTCGTCTTCCTTTATTTAATCTTTTGTAACAATTATTTAAACTTTCTATTGCATTTGTTGTATACATAATTTTTCTTGTTTGTGGTCCATATTTGAAGAATGGCTGTACATTATCCCAATTATTTTCCCAATTTTCTAATGAAACTTTTCTTTTTGACCATTTTTCTTTTAACTCCTGTAAATTGCTATATGCTTCGTCTTCACTTGATGCTGTATATATTAACTTCAAATCTTGTGCTAATTCTTTTCTATCTTTGTACGAAACATATTTCAATGTATTTCTAATTAAATGTACTATACAACGTTGAAATTCAGTCTTTGGATATACTGCTGCTATTGCTTCTTTTAATCCTTTTAAGCCATCTGCACACATTATTAGAATATCCTTTAATCCTCGATTTTTAAATTCATTAAGTACACTCATCCAATATTTTGCACTTTCTGAATCTCCTATGTAAAATCCAAGTATTTCTTTTTCTCCTTCCATTGTTACTCCTAATGCTATATATACGGCTTTTTTCACTACAACTCCATTTTCTTTAACACTAAAATATGTTGCATCTACAAATACTATTGCATATTGCTCATTTAATTGTCTTTGCTTCCATTCTTGTATTTCTGGTATTATTTTATCTGTTATGGCTGTTACCATGTCTGGACTTATTTTTACGCCATATATTTCTTCTATTTGGTCATGGATATCCTTATTTGACATTCCTCTTGCATACATTCTTATTATTTTACTTTCAATGTTTGAAATATCTTTTTGTCCTTTTTCAACAACTATTGGATCAAAACTTCCTTGTCTATCCCTTGGAACATTTAACTGTATATCTCCTTGAGATGAATGTATGGTTTTATTGGAATATCCATTTCTATAATTCTCGTTGTCATCTGTATATTCATTTTTTTCGTAACCTAAATGCTCTGTTAATTCGGCATTTAACATTTCTTGAAGTGTATCTTTGAATAAATTTTTCAATGCATCTTCAACATCACCAGCCGTCTTTAATTCATTACTACTTATGAATTCCTTAATTAATTTTCTTCTTTCTTCACTTATTTTTTCTCTTTTTGCCATATAAAAAACCTCCTTATGACATTTATATAATATCATAAGAAGGTGTATTTTTAAACTTTACACAAATTTTTCTATATACTCTTGCTAAGTGAATTTATATGGATTGTCAACACTTTTTTGTACAATTTTTATAAGGACACTTTTTTATATTCAATTGGTGTTAAATAATTAAGAGAACTGTGTATTCTAATATTATTATACCAATGAACATAATCAAACAATTCTGTTTCTAATTCTTCAAAACTTCCAAAAATTCTATTGAAGGCAAATTCTGTTTTTATAATTTTATAAGTTGCTTCTGCTACTGCATTATCGTATGGGCAACCTTTTTTACTAAGAGACCTATCAATATTAAATGTTGTTAACACTTCATCTATTATTTTATTCTTAAATTCATTTCCTCTATCTGTATGAAATATATTTATATTATTTAAATTAGTTTTTATTCTTCCAAAAGCTTTGTATACTAGTTCAGCATTTTTATTCTTTCCAGCTGCATATCCTATAATTTCTCTATTAAATAAATCGATTATTAAGCATATATAATTCCATTTACCTTGGACATTTACATATGTTAAGTCACTTACTACTACATCTAATTGTTCTTCTCTATTAAATTCTCTATTCAATTTATTTTCTATGTTATCTTCATTACAAGTTACTTTATGAACTTTAAATTGTTTTACAGTATAATTAGATACTAATCCATTTAAATCCATATATTTTCTAATTCTTCTTAAACTAACTTGATATCCTAATTTTTGAAGTTCTACTTTTATTTTTCTTGAGCCATAATTATTTTTACTTTCTTTAAATATTCTAATTATATGGTTTTCTAATTCAATATCTTCTTTTTTATTTTTTCTTGGGTAATATACTAATGACCTTGATATTCCTAATAATTTACACATTGCGCTGATACTGTATTTATCTTTATTTGCTAATATTATTTTTATTTTCGTCCCATTATCAGCGCTGCTTGCTTTAAAATATCATTTTCCATTCTCAATTGTTGATTTTCTTTTTTTAATCTAATAATTTCTTTTTCTTCTTCACTTCTGTTATCTGAAGCTTTAAATGAACCTGTCTTATTATATTTGGTAATCCAATTTGCAAATGCAGATGATGTTAAATCATATTCTTTTATTATTTCACTTCTTGGTTTACCATTATTATATAAACTTACCATTTGTATTTTAAATTCTTCTGTAAATTCTCTTCTTTCCCTTCTCGACATGTTAAATTCCTCCATTTTCTATTTTTTATTTTAACATGTCCTTATCTTTTTTGTCCAATTTATTATAACCTATCCATTAACTCTGTTTTTACTGATTTTGGTTTCTTAAATTCTTTTCCTTTTTTCTCACA
>CAVCAD010000163.1:0-3142 GCA_963600145.1 Bacteroidaceae bacterium | reverse complement strand
AGTATTGCCTATGTGCAGTGTTCGTGTGGCTGCCTTGCAAGTAGAGTGTCGAGTGATTCAGACAAGTATAAATGCTCGTTATGTAAACGAGTATATGTACTAAAAAAAGAGAGCTAAAATTTTTTTGTTTCTATATAGATTTTAAGACTATGTTATAATTAGTTCGGCAACTTGCCCCTGATTGGGGGTGCTATTTATGAAAGAACTTATCTCATTGGTTATCGCGCCAATTTTTGTTGGGCTAGTTATTGAACTGGTTTCTCATTGGTTAGATGAGGAAGATGATAACTAAGCAAGTTGTCTCTAACCCACACGCACGAAGTCGCAGCGAGCGTAAAAAAAAAGCCAACCCTACTCGCAATAGGGTTGGCTTTTGTGCTATTCATGTAAAACTTATCTCATTTCGCACCTATAGTATAACATATTATTTAAGGAGGTCAAATAAAAAAGAAGAAGGAATGCCCTTCCCATATTTCTTGGAGTTTGATATAATATTACTGCAAATGCATTAATAATTGCATAAAGGAGGATTTCCCACCATGCCTAGAAAAACCTTTGTATATCCACACCCTATCAACACATACATTATCAAGAAACTAGGGATTACTGTAGAAGAATTTTGTGAATTACATGCTTTCTCTCAAGGAACTGTCTCTTCTTGGATTACTCGCAACAAAAAAATCGAAACACTTCCTATTTCATTTATTTATTCTCTTTCTTTGTCGGCCAGCAAGACTATGGATCAGGTATATTCAGACCTTCTAAAACTGCAAGACGATTATTTGCTGCACCTGGAACGTTACAGACGTACTAAAAAAATTATTGATAAAGAAGTTTAGTGTAACATGCGTTAACAGTATCTCTATTTTTTTGTTCAATCAAAACCAAGTAACAGCAATCCTTATTTTTAGATTATTACACCTTAGGATTATCTGTACAAACCTATCTATAAATAACAAGTAGGCGAAAAATGCCTGGCTGTTTATCCATTTCAACTTCTACATTTTGTTTCTTTCTATTACTTATATATCAATATTTATTATGTATTACTTACCACTTTTAATACATTTAGTTACTACCTTAAATTGTTTTATCTAGCACTTTTCCCCTATACTTATAACGTAATTACCGGTTTTATTCTATTTAGCTACTACCTTATCAATATTTATTTACTACCTTTTATTAAATTTAATTACTTATACATCAACATTTAATACATATTACTTCTTATTTATCTACCACTTTTATTGTATTTAATTACCACCTTAAACCGTTTTATCTAGTGTTTTCCATTTATCTTTATAGCTCAAAAAATATTTATTTTATTTAATTACTACCTTATCAATATTTATTTACTACTTTAATAGCATTTATCTACTACCTTTTATTAAAACTTATTACTTATACATCAGCATTTAATATATATTACTTCTTATTTATCTACCACTTTTATCCCATTTAGTTACTACCTTAAATATATTTTAACATACGTAAAGAAAGTGTAAAATTCATAACTTATACTTCTCCTTATAGACTTAAAAAAAATCATTAAGTAATTAAAAAAATACCTACCACTTTAAATAAATATGGTAGGTATTTTTTTATTTTCTTATTTTATCGTTGATTCCCCATTGTTTCTTTATATCAGTAAACGTTTCTTGCTTTATTTCTTCAGACGAACGTATCACATTATTGTCTATATCTACATCAGGAATAATAGGATGGGCTTCTCTAAACAAATCTAATTCAAGGGCAACAGAATTAAGTAAATCATTTTTATCTTCTTGAGAAAGATTTAATCGAATATATTCATTTAAAGCTTTTCGCAATAATTCGTCTTTTTTCATATTTGTTTCATACTTTTCAACCATGATGCTTGCTGTAGCATTAGTAAGGGCAGATAATTTAACAGATTGCATTGCAGCGTAAACTTTATCAAATTTTGTTATTGGGGCACCTTTTCTTTTCTTTCGAATAGGTACTTCATGAGTTACAGAGCTTGTTTTCTGGCTTCTGGAGGTACTATTAGTCTTAGGAATATTACTTATAGTTGTTTCTCTTGCCCTCTCCTTTGATCGCTGCTTTATTTTATCTAGTCCTTTATTACTACTACCAAAGATACCTAAGTTTTTAATCTCAGCCATTCTTTACACCTACCCTTCATACCAATGTTCATGTTCTTCTAATTCGTCCAAAATGTTGATAAATAATTCATGGCATTTCTTATCCCATTGCTTTAATTTTCCTTTTTTAGTTAATTCAGTAGTGATACCTGATCCATCATATCTTTTAAGTCGTGCATTTTTTAGCACAACGTTTTTAATTAAGTGCTCTCCATAGATTTCCTGTGCTTGTTGATACATTTCTTTATCTACGGAATCACCGCTTTCTAACATAAATGGAACAACACCAGCAACTTTTAAATTTGTATCAAATTCATTAGTAAAGAAGTCCATATATTCCAAATACTGCATAGCATTACGCATAGATTTGACTTGAGTTTGTAACACAACAATAGCCCAATCAGCTATATACATAGCTGATTTACTATAAATAGAAATTGATGGAGGTACATCCAAATAAATGACATCAAAATCATTAAATAGAGGGGATAATTTTTCTTCCATGTATTTAAACTTATCAATTGAATTAGGAAATCTATCTTTAATCCAATCATCGTATAATTCAAACGACATATCCGCAGGTAATATATACAGATTTTCAATAATCTTATAAATAGCGTCATGTGGATCAACATTTGAAATAAGTACGTCAGTAATTGTATTTGTGTATTCGATTAACTCACCTTCCCCCCCGCCCTCATCTTTAGAAAAATTCATATGCGTTAAGTTCATAACATCAGAAGTATTTCCTTGCATATCTAAATCAATGATTAATGTTTTTAATTCTTTGAATTTTGCTGACTCAAATCCAAACATTTGAGCACAAGTACTTTTACCGACGCCACCTTTAAAGTTACCAATTACATATTTTTTTGCTGCCATACATGCAACTTCCTCTCTAAGTACAATTTTATAAATATTATAACATACCACCTAAAATATAACTAGTTTAAATACCACCAGAAGTATTTAAGGTAGTAATTAATTTCAATTAGATAATAATTACTGTGGTAATCAAT
>CAVCAD010000162.1:0-3234 GCA_963600145.1 Bacteroidaceae bacterium | reverse complement strand
AAGAATCTTTAACTATTACAGCAAATGGTACATATACACCAACAACTGGATCTGTTTATAGTTCAGTAACTGCAAATGTTCCTGGTACAGGTGATATGTATGGATTTGATAATATTGGATATACCGGATCTGAAACTATATCTGAAGATGTCGCATATTCATTAACATTATATAATTAGTGGAGTGCCACAAGGACATCGGCATCAAGATTATATTATATGAATCCGAAACTAAAATTTGCACCACTTATAGATACATCTAATGTAACAACAATGGCAAATATGTATTATAACTGTTATGCATTAGCTTGTGTACCGGCATTAAATACAACATTAGTAACTGATATGACAAATATGTTTACAAATTGTGCAGCGTTAACATATATTCCTGATTTTAATATATCTAATGTTACCAGTTTTTAGGGGATGTTCCAATCCTGCACAAGTTTAATTCCTAGCACTACTTATACATCATTATAGTTAGATGAATCTAAAGCCGTAACATATGATCTTCGTAATATGTTTTCATATTGTACAAATATAACAAATGGTGTTGTTATTTTAGGAAAAAACTAGAGTTCTAAAAGTCGTTCATTTTCTGTAAATTTGACATAGATGTGTTAGTTTTCATCTATTCCAACTATAACTATTGGAAATTATGATGCGGTAGGACAAAGTTATCAATTAGATAATATATCATCCATTGAAAGAATCGCCCAATATGCTACATCATTGACAACTGCTTATCTATATAACGGAGTAACGAATTCAGCATATCAAGCATTTAAAGCGTGTTCAGGATTAAATACCGTATATATTACGGAATTTACATATCCAGAAAATTGTCAAGAAATGTTTAGTAATTGCACATCATTAACAACTATTTAGCAAAACACATCAGGATTATTATCTGATATAAGTGCTGGAAATATAACTAATTGTGCATATATGTTTTAGGCTTGTACATCATTAGCAAATATAGGTTCTGGTATTTTAACAGATATTGGGCAAGGATTTACATCTATCCAAGCGTTAGAATTTTCTGTGTGTCCACTTACAACTACATCTTTAGCAAATATTGTAAATGATATTGGTACAGTTTCTACTGCTGGTGCAGGTTCGTCTATTAAATTTAAATCAGATGTTTATGCACTTTTAACAACAGATCAAATATCTACAATGGAAGGTAAAGGATGGAGAGTAATGTCGGTATGATAAAACTTTTAAAATTTATATTATTATTATATGATAGACTTTAATGAATATAAACTTAATTTATTTTGTATAAATGGTACATATCATCCCTGGAATGATAAATTTGATATGGGTGATGGTGAATGGGAAGCAAATTCTTGGAATGAATATCGCTATAAGATAAGATCTTATAGAACAACCGATAGATTTTGTCAAGAATGGCATAGATATCCATCAGATTTTGCAATACCTACTTTTGGTAGAATTAATTGGGTTGAAGCCGAAGGTAGATTAGAATTGGCTGGATTACAAAGCTGTGATAATTTTCAACATATAGAATCAACTTCAAATATTTATACAGCAAATCCCAAACATTTATATGTCTTTGATGTTCAAGACACTACGGCTGACACAAAGATCCAAATCGAATTAAGTGATTATGGAGTAGAGCTAGCAAATAAAGCTGGGGGAATGCTGGGTTATGTATATTATTATGATTCTGAAACCGGTGGCTGGGAATCTGCAAAAGCAACCGATGGTACCGAAGCCTTAAAGCCAAATGTGTCCTATTATATAACCTGCAAACCAAATATGTATCACAATGGTAAATTATATTTAGGGTTATTTACAGAACAATATGAATTTGTCGACATTATTGGCAATTATAAACTTCAAGATGTCATAAAGGTAAAGCCTATTAGTAACTTATAAAGAAACTTATTCCACAACTGGTGTTCAAACTATAGATATTTGGTGTACGGATGAAAATGAAGAGCTTGTTGTTAAGAATGCATTAAACTGCACATTGGAAAATCGTGAGCTGATATGGTAAAATATTTAAATAATATTTGTATTTTATATATATGAAACACTATGCAAATATATCAAAAGCAAGTGGGGTTGAATCTTATGATTACAGCCCTACTTATTCATATTTAACAGTTAAGTTTAAAGATAAAACTGTTTTAACATATACAGCAAGTTCAAATACTGTTGATCAGATTAGATCTATGAGTGTCTTAGCAGATTTAGGTATTGGACTTCATCGTTATTTAACTAAGAACAAACCTATTTATTATAAAGGAAAACCAATAAATTCAGCTGTTGATCTTTTAAATGATGAAGATTATTCAGTAAATAAAATTAGTTATCCAAAATACACATTTGAAAACATTCGATGGAATAATGGTAAAGATTGGATCGAAATTTCATTTAAAGATGGACATACATAGACATATACGATAGAATCTACTGGTAAGCGTGATGTCATTAATATGATCAAATATGCTATTAAAGGATCTGGTTTAAAGCAATATATAGATGATGAGAAGCCAACTTCAGTAGAAGATTTAACAAATGAAAATCAAATAATTCACAAATGAAAACATCAAATAAAGATATAATAATTAAGTTTTGTCCTGTTTGGCTATGTTCAATAATTGCATTAGGTTTAATAATTGCCGGATTTTTTGTACCGCCAGCAGGTGTTATAGATGGATCTGTTATTCAAGCTGTAGGAGAGATCATTGGAATAATTGCAATACTTGAAGTTCCCCATTGCTTAGAAAAGATGTCTCATATACAGTTTAAACATAATAATACAGAGATTAATATGTCTCAGGATGATGAAAATGAAGACTAATTGAAAAACGTTTTATTTCACATTTAAGAGACTTTTATAGTACAGATAATAATTTATATTATTTAGGTATTAAAGTGTCTCAGAATCAAAATAAAATATATTTAAATGAATTTATGGCAACAACAACTCAATATGATGTTCAATTAATAGATTAAGTTCATTTTTTCTGAATATCAATTATAGATATTATAGCAATTGTAGAGAATGTAAATATCGATGTGAATAAATCACATTTAAGAGACTTTTATACTGCAGATAATAATTTATATTATAAAGATATGAAAATTGTCCAGATGTCAAATAAATGATATTCTGGACAATTTCTTTATTAATAGACGAATGTAGAAAAATCTTCAGTGCTAATCTTAAATATTATAAAATATAATATATATAATATAT
>CAVCAD010000161.1:0-3737 GCA_963600145.1 Bacteroidaceae bacterium | reverse complement strand
ATATTTGATTTCATTTAAATTGTTAGCAGTTACTATTTGTTTTAAAATCATTTCATAGGATTTTGTGAAACGTTTAATTGTATCTTTTGAATATTTGTTGGAATAAATAAGATTAATTGAGTATTTGTCTTCAAATTCCACCATACGGAATTCAAATTCTGCAACATTGAAAAATTCATTATCCTCTTTAATGTTGAAATTTGGTAGATATTGGAAAATAATTGAATTGGTTATGTTGAATTCATTTGCTAAAACTCTAAATGGATAAAAATTGTAATTTAATACATTAAAAAGCAAATCCTTAACATCAACAATAAAAGAACCAATACTTTTATCACTACAGTCAATAACTAAAGGCAACGTGTTAACAAACATTCCAATGGAATCATAAATATTTAAATTACTACGACCATTATCAACAACATTAAACAGAACATTATCATCCCCTGTGAACCTGGAAAGTGTGTATGCAAAAACTCCAGTGAATAAAATGTTTTCAGTAATGTTATTTGTCTTTAAAAAATCAGAAATATCCTTTTTACTTATTGATATATCAACAGAGTATTTTCCTGGATTATTGTCTCCAATGTCGCTTAAAAGTGGATTTATTTCATCAGCTTCACTTAGCATAGATTCATAGAAACTTTTAGCCGCATCATACTCTGGAGTATGTGTGATGTTTTCATCATAAACAGTTGATTTTACAAATCCTTTATCTTGTTTTAATGATTTTCCATCTAATATATCAAATAAGTGTTTTTTAAAAACATTAGCAGAAAATCCATCGAAGATTAAATGGTGGAATACAGCAACAAGTACAAGATCATCATTTTCTTTAATTAATAAATATCTTGAAAGATTATTACTTAAATCAAATGGGCTGTTCATGAAACTTAAAACCTTATTTTCATCATAACCTTCAACATATTCTATTTCTAGAATATCGGTAGATTTAAAACATGGCACATCATTTATTGTTTTAATATGTGTTTTAAGTATTGGATGAGCTTCAAACATTTCATTTAAAGCACTATTAATATCATTTACTGAATAATTATTTGGAATGTTGATTACTAGTGGTATGTTGTAGTCTTTATTTTTTTCATATCTTTGAATATCCAAATAGACATTTAATTGTGATTCATTTAAAGGACAACCATCATTTAAATTGTATTTGTCTTCATTTAACTCTAATTGTTCTGTTTTATTTTTAATATAGTATGCAATTTTTTCAGGAGTCCTTAAAGTTACTAAATCATTAACAGACAAGTTATATTCGTTTAAATCAGAGAGGATTTTCATTCCAATAACAGAAGTGCCCCCTAATTGTATAAAATCATCATGAATACTTATGTTTTTTTGATTGAATGCTTTTTCAAAACAATTAACAACTTTCTGTTCAAAATCATCCCTAGCTTGAATAAAATCAACTTCTTCAAACTCAACTGCAGGTAAGAGTTTAATATCTATTTTACCATTAGGATTTACAGGTAATTCATCCATAGGAACATAAAAAGAAGGAACCATATATGATGGTAAATTAGTTCTTAAATATTCATCAAGATTATTTTCATTAATCTCTTTTTCAGCTGAATAATATGCAACTAAGTGTTCTTGACTGTTGATTTTATCCACAATGACTTTTACTTGAGTAATACCATCATATTTGTGTATTATGTTTTCTATACCTTCAGGTTCTATTCTAAAACCATTTAAATTAACCTGATTATCACTTCTTCCAACATAAACTATTTCACCTTTATGATTATAGTAACCTAAATCATTAGTAAAATAAACTTTTTTACCATCAACAATACCAAAACATTCTTTTGTTTTTAGAGGATTGTTGAAATATTGTTTAGATACCATAGGCCCTGCAATAGCTATTTCACCAACACAACCTAAAGGCACAATCTCATGATTACTATCAAGAATATATGCACTACAGTTAACCGCAGGTTTACCAATCACTGAATAATTAGAATAATCCCGATCTAGCTCATTAATAATGGGTGACCCTGAAATTTCAGTACAACCATAACAATTAAATATCCTGGTTTTTTCATAATTTCTAATCTTTGAATTGAGCAATTTAGATCCCGCTAATGCTAAATAATCAACTTTTATATCAAAATTATTATATAAATAAAGACCTAGCTCCTGTGTTGATATTATAATCGAACATTGGCGTGTCATTAAGTATTGTACGATTTTAGGAATTGATTCTTTAGTAGTATCACGAATAATAAATGCTTCAATACCTAATATCAATGCAGAATAAATTGGAATTGAAGCAACAAAAGTGAATTTAGCTAAACACATAAAATAGCCATCATCTGGTGTGATATTAAAATAATCAATATAAACATGACTTATACTTATTATGTTTTTTTGAGTTATTTCAACACCTTTAGGCTTTCCAGTAGTACCACTAGTATACAATATAAGTGCAGTATCATCTAAATCAACATTAACTTCATTAAAACTCAAATTATCAAATTTTATGTTGAAATCATTAAGATTAATTACATCAGTATTTTCCAATTCAAATTCCCCGTCACAAATAATGTATTTAGGATGGGAATCCTCAATAATATCCTTAACATACTCCAATGGGTAAGTATCATCAACGGGAATTGCAATAGCTCCTAATTTCATTAAGCTAAGACATAAAACAGGTACATTATAAGAACGGGACATATAAAGAACAATTATATCTCCTTTTTTAATATCATATTTATTCTGAAGGATGACAGTTCTTGAATCGATTAATTCGTCTAATTTTTTGTAAGTAATTTGGTTAATTTCATCATTGATTGCTATTTTATCTGGATATTTTTTAGAATTATTTTTAATAATATCTGGAAGTTTTATATCATCAAATTGAACCTGTGGACCTTGAGAATATTCATTTATCCTTTTTATTTCCTCATCAGAAATTATACAGATTTTACCACATTCTACATCATGATTTTTTATAGAATTAACTATTAAAGTTTTAATATTATTATAAAATGACTTGATTTCATCATCTGCAAAAAAATTAATGTCATAGCAAATATTCATGGAATTTTGGTTTATTTTGAAGTTGATAATTGAGTTATAATCTGTTTTATCATTTGAATCAGTTATTGAATATGCGTAAATAGAATCAACAATCTCAGGATATAAATTCTCAATTTTATTTCTCAAATCATCAGATGCATGGTTATTGAATTTTTCAATATCTTTTTTTGTATCTGTTAAATGTTTTAAAATACTTTTATTTTTATCATAATTAAGTTTGTAAAAGGTTTTATTTTTATAATTAAATATAGATCCTTTTGTATTGTTTGTTCTTGAGAGGTATATTGTTAAAATAGCTGTTATGAATTCAAGCACTGTATATTTATTATCATCTAAAAAAGACAAAAGGTCATCTGTAAATTCAATTTTTAAATTTTCATAATTCTTTTCATTTTTAATATCTTCATATACTTCCGTGAACAATGAAACATTTTTTAGTTCTTTTACCCAATACTCTTGATTCAAAATAATCCCATCCGATTTTGATAACTTTAAAAATTAATTTATAATGATTTAAATTAAAATAGAAAAAAAATTCTTACAAAATTTACATTCAATAAATATGTTCTTACAAAATATTTATATCTGTTTTAATTTATTTTTTGATAAATCAAATAATCATAATAACTTTTTAAAAGGCCCCATAAATAAATATGTGGATTAATAAATGT
>CAVCAD010000160.1:0-3803 GCA_963600145.1 Bacteroidaceae bacterium | reverse complement strand
TGTAATTAAATGATATTTTAAACTATTATAAAAAATTTTAATCGATTCAAAATCAAAGTTATTGCTAATCTCTTTAAATACATCAAAATCAGCATATAATTTGATAATTTCCTTAATAAATTCATCTTCAAAATTAAATGAATCAAATCTTGATAAAAAATTTATTTCTTTTGATTTAATGCTATTTTTAATAGTATCTAAAATACGATTATTTACTGAAACATTATTTCTTAAGTATGTATTAAAACTATCATGAAACAAAAATACTCTATTCAATTGACGTGTAAATAAAAACGGATATTTATTCAAAAATGAAGTTATAATATTAAAATCATATTCCTCAAATAATTTAAAATCATCTATTAAAAAATAAGAAGTATTAAGTATAATTGAACCTAACACCTCATATACCTCGACATTACTTATTATATTATCATAAAACTCATTTATTTCGTTTATTTTTTGAAAATCACCGATATTTCCTCCTTTTTTTACATGTTCTGAAAAATAATAAGTTAATAAAGGGTGGCCTTGAGTTTTATCAAAAATAATATCATGTTTTAAATCATCAACTTGTAAAAATTTAAGATAATTGATAGTTTCTGATTTAGACCAATTACTAACTTTTTCAATGTTTTTATTTTTTAAATCAATAGTTTTTAAATATCTAGAAAAAATCAAAACATTAACATTATCTAATTTATCAAAGAAATCTAAAAATAACTTCAATTCACCTTTTGGAGCATAATTCTCAATATGATCAATGCCATCAAAAAGAAATATTTTATCTAATTTATTTAATTCACTAACAATTTCATTTTCATCAAATTTTTTAGGAGTGCCTAAATTTTCATAAACTAAATTCAATAAAAAATTTTTAAACAACAACCTATCTTTATTATATCTGTCTTCATCAAATCTATGAAATCTATATAAATAATAATCCATTTCTTGTTCATCAAAATAATTAATATATTCATTAACAAGATGGCTTTTACCACAACCCGGAGACCCTACAAACCAAATTGTTTCATTGGATTGGGTAAAATCTTTTTTAATTTCATGTAAAAACACTGTTTCATTTGAAAGGTCCATTGAATAAACTGTTAAGTCAGGCAAATCCTTAAGAGTCAATTGAAAAATTGCATTATGAATACTATTATCCACAATACTGATAATTTTATCTTTTCTTTCAACATCCGCATAAATACCAACTTGTTCATCAAAATTATCTTCAGTTAATGGAATAAAATAAATTCCCTCAAATTCATATGCATTAAATCCTAAAATCCTTTTATTGGTCTCAAAATTAGTATTTAAAATTATTATATTAGCATGATTCTTTGAATATTTAATATGATTGCCTTTTATAATTACTTCATTATCTGAAACTTTTATTTTTGATATATCAACATCAACATAATTTTTAACTTGCACAAAATATTCATCATCATTATTAGTTTTCACATAAATATCATCAAAATTATTGTTAACACCCTGAATTTTTTCACTATCTACTTCTGCTTCAATCTTAGAAATAGCCCTCTCCAGATCCATTTTCATAAAATAAGCTCTGAAAACATTTTCTTGATAACTATAACCTTTAAATGCATTTCTTGCAGCCATTTTAATCACCAATTATTATACTTATTTTAAATATTCCTCTCTTAATGTTTTAATTAAATAATCCAACCATTTTTGAGTATATAAATAAGAAGTACCATCATAAAAACAATATTCTTCATTTTCAGTGACATTAATATTTTCTGGTTTAATATGTTTATCATTAACATGTTTTGCATGCTGCTGAGTTCCAAATTTTATTTTATGATTATGCTCCTTTTTAAAATATTTTTTAATTTCCTTAATTACTTCAGTTGCAGAATATAAATTCAATAATTTTTTTGCATTTTTAGGAAATAATCTTAATAATTCATCTTGATTTTTTAATTTATTAATCAAATAATTTTGCCAATTTAAAGTATAAGAATGTTTCTCAAAAACTTTATCATAAATACAAAAGTTAGAATCAGTATTCATCTTATTATTTTTATTATATGCTTTATAGTCAATAGCACATTTCCTATGATGGTAGGCATTGAATGATATCTTAAATTTATAATTTTTCCTAAGTTCCTTTTGAACATTTTTATATACTGTTGAGGCTTTTAAATTATCCTTATTAGAAACATTAATCTGTTTTTCACGGATTAAACCAATTTGATGGTAAATTTCTTCAGAAAATTCTTTACTTAATGAATCTTCTTTGATGAATTGAATTGCCAAATCTGCTTTATTAGGATTATTAACTTGAATTAATGCCACTTGAAACCTATAATTTGGATTAGCTAAAATTTCAGAAGGTAAACCTGATCTATATTCCATAACTGAATTTTTTATTTCCTCATATCCGCATGATGGTTTAATATTTTTTTCTGTTGATTTTGAAAATTGTAATGAAAAATTTAAAGACTCTCCAATAGCATGTTCTTCTCCAAACTCCCTTGTAATAATAAACTCAAAATTATGCAATAATGCTTGACATTCACCAAATATATCTTTATCTAATTCAGGGACATGTCTATGTTCAATTTTATTTCTTAAAGGTATGAAAAAATTAATATTATCTCTAATAGCATTAAATTTAATCATTTCATTTTTATCTTGATAATCAATATTTTTAAAATACTCTTTAACACATGTTTTAATTTCCCATGCTTTTTTATCACCATCAACACGTTTATAAAATCTAGGATTATTTTTATCCCTATAAAAATAATTAATTTTGTTTTTTTGAAAAATAGCATGAAACAAAGATGTCCATGCAATATTCATTAAAACTATATATCCTCCAGATTTAAAACTAGTTTTAGGTTTATTATATATATCTACTGCTAATAAACAGGCCTCTTTTGATTTATTTAGTAACTCTTTAGTATAACCTCTAACAACAACCATGATTTTTACCTTCAGAAAAACAATTACATTAAAAACCTTAAAAAATCAATTTTCATAAATGCACTGTTGAATTTAAGAGTAATTAATCATACAAATTTTTAAAATTTATTAAATCATCCAATTTAAAATTAATAAACAACATATCTATCTTAAATTATATTTTCCATTAATCTATTTCTCAGTAACTACATCATATTGCTTAGTAATTATTTATGAATTATAAACCTAGGATTGTCTTTAATTATCTCTAATATTTCATTGTTTGAAAAACCAAGCTCTTTTAATAAACAAAAATCAATTAAAATTTTTAATTGATTATTTAAATACACTAACTCTTCAATAGTCAAATGATTAATATCTTCATCATAATGAGTATAATAATTCCGATTATCCACTACTTTATTTACAAAGTTTCGATTTAATTCTTTTATTGGAATATTCTCAGAATTTCCATGGAGTATTCTAAGTAAATCCTCATCAAAATCTTTCAAAATTAAATTTAATCTTTTTCTCAAAGAATATTCATAGCCATATTTAATAGAATTACTCAACTTATTTAACAAATCTTTATTTAAATCCAGGTTATCACATATAAAATCATTAATTTTTTCTGCAATTAGCTCAAAATCTTCTTTTTGCATATAATTAGAATTATTTAAGCTTCTGTGATAACTCTCTAATGCTTGAGTAAATGTTATTAATTGAAGTTCAACATACATATTAGTATTGATTGATGAAAAATACAAATCATATAATGGTTTAAATATCTTATAATTTTCAAACCAATTTTTAATAACTCTCTCCAAATCTGGAATAACATCTAAACTAAACAAATTATTGTAAAC
>CAVCAD010000159.1:0-4176 GCA_963600145.1 Bacteroidaceae bacterium | reverse complement strand
TCACCATCCATTTAAATATGTTGTTCATAAAAATCTAGAAAATGCTTCAAAAATAATTTTAGAAAATGATGATCAGTTTCTTTTTGAATGTGGTAAAACTCATGGAAAACTTTTTAAAAAGGAAATATTAATTAAAAATAATGTAAAATTTGTTGAAGATATATTCTTTGAGGATTTTTTATTTTTAAGAACATTTGAATTGTATAGTAAAAAATTGGTTTATTTAAGAGATTATTGTGGTTATTACTGGCGTGTTAGAGATGAATCAACATCACATAATCTATCTTTAGGATATGTGAAAAGCACTATGTCTGCCCTTGATGTAATGTTAGATATATTAAAAAGAGAAAATAAGGAATATTTATCTCCAGAAATATTTCGAATAGTTGCATTCTCTATAGTTCAATGTTATGATTTAAATTGTTCTAATATTGAATTAAAACATATATTAATTGATTTATATGACTTTGAGAGAAAAATTAACTTTTCAGTTAATATTACAGATAAATCTACAATGATGATTAATTATTTAATTATTAATAAACATTTTAATTTAGCTCTTTTTGCTGTAAAATTTATGAGAACAATGAAAAAATCTAATTTGATTAAAAAAATCTACAGAATAATTAAATTAAGTTAATTTGGTGAATTATAATGAATTATTTGATTAGTGTTATTATACCTTGTTATAATGCGGAGTTAACCTTGAAAAGAGCTATTGAATCTATTATAATTCAGGATATTGGATTTGATAATATAGAATTAATATTATATGATGATTCATCAGCAGATAATACGAGGAACATCATTGAAAAGTATTCGGAGGATTATAATAATATTATCGCAATTTATTCAAATGTTAATTATGGTCCTGGGAAGGCAAAGGATGAATGTCTCAAAATAGCTACTGGGAAATATATAATGTTTTTGGATGCTGATGATGAGTTTAATAAGACAATGTGTCAAAGCTTATTAAATGAAATAAATAATGGGGTAGATGTAGTTTCTTGTAATTATGAAAGTATTGATGAAATTTCATCTAAAATCAGATACACGCGAACAGATTTGGGAACTCGGCAAAATAATAAACTTGTACTTAATAATGATGAATTAATCTATTTTCCAAGTTTCATGATTTGGAATAAAATGTTTAAAAGAGACATCATAATAAAAAACAATATCACATTTACAAATTTAAGAAATGGTGAGGATGAGCTATTTTTAAAAAAATATTATCTACACTCAAAAAAGTTAGTTTATCTTATGAATTATTGTGGTGTTAAACATTATGCAATTAATGATTCAATATCTCATTCACAAAATATTGATGATTTATTTATACTATTGGAATTATGTAAACAAATAATTAGTTTATACGAAAATAGGGGGGGGGTTAATAACTCATTATTAGTTAAACACAGGATTAGGATGTTGTTTCAAAATTTATATTTAACTAATGTTTTAAGTGATAACTCTAGAGATGAACTTTATAGGTTTTTTGATTCTCTTAGGTATTTTGAAGAAGAAATTTCATTTAATAGTTCTTTAGGCTTAATATATGATATTCTTAATTTCTTTATTATGCATAGATATTTTGAAATTGTCATATTGTGCTCAAAATTATTACTCTCCTTAAGAAGGTCAAATTTCATCACTAAGTTATTTAGAAGAGTAAGTTAATATTCATTTAAAAATGAAAATATCTAGAAATAAATTGTAGAATAGTGTATTATTGGAAAAATAATGTGTATACATAGGTTAATATTTTATTAAAGGAATAATTCATAAGTTTATTTCTTTTTTAATTTAAGTAATTAATTATGAAGTGATTTTAGAGGGATAATATGTACAAAATATCAGTTATAATGCCTATTTATAATGCGGAGAAGTATTTAAGAGGGGCTTTAGATTCAGTGGTTAATCAGTCATTTGGCTTTGAGAATATTGAATTGATTTTGGTTGATGATAGGTCCACAGATAATTCAAGAAATATTGTAATGGAATATTCTAATAAATATTCTAATATTAAACCTATTTTTTTAGAAGAGAATTCTGGTTGTCCGGGTATTCCCCGTAATGTTGGTATTGAAAATACGACTTCAGATTATATCATGTTTATAGATAATGATGATGAATATCTTCCGGAAATTTGTGAGAATCTATATAATACAATTATTCTAGAAGACTCCGACATAGTTGTGTGCAATCCTTTATATACTGATATTGATGGTAGCACGATAGAGATTTCATTGGGAGGGGGAAATTCTGAAAAAGTTATATTTGGTGAAGAAATTATTTATTTTGCTAATATTTGGGTTTGGAATTGTATTTTTAAAAAATCTATTATTTTAGATAATGATTTATGGTTTGTTGATGGGGCTTTTGAAGATGGTATTTTTGTATTAGAATATTCTATTCATTCAAAAAAATTAGTTCATTTAAGTAATTTTTCAGGGTATCACAGCATTCAAAGAGAAAATTCTGCATCTAATTTCTCTTTAAATAGAGCGATTGAATGTATAAATGCACTT
Source organism: Bacteroidaceae bacterium (assembly GCA_963600145.1). Classification (GTDB taxonomy): domain Bacteria; phylum Bacillota_I; class Bacilli_A; order RF39; family UBA660; genus CAVCAD01. The sequence continues at coordinate 1,645 of CAVCAD010000159.1, read as the reverse complement.
TATTTGTGTTATGAAATTTTAAAAGAGAATAATGGTGATTTATATAGATTTTTTAGAAATAGGATTGTGAGTTGTATTCGAGAAGTGATATTTTCTGGAAATTTGGATGAAATAAAAATTGTATTGTCTAATTTATATGATTTTGAAAGTGAAATAAATTTTAAGGGTAAGTTATCGATAGGTTTTAACCTTATTAATTTTTTTATTTTGCGGGGGGATGTAAACATAGCGGCTTATATTGCTTTATTCATGTCGATGATTGTGAAATCAAATTTCATTTTAAATATTTATAGAAAATTCTTTTTAAAAAATTAAAAGAAGAATGGAAAAAATGACTTTGAAAAAATAAACACAGGATATCAATAAAAGTCCTAACAAATTAACAGATCCTCGTGTAACTGCAAGAAAAGCTTAATTTATAGAATAAATAATGTTAAATGTATTAGGAGGAAGTACACTATGTATAAAGTATCAGTAATAATGCCTATTTATAATGATGGGGAGTATTTAGAAAATAGTTTGAATTCGGTGATTAATCAAACAATAGGTTTTGAAAATATAGAATTAATTTTAATTGATGATAAATCAACAGATGGTTCAAGGGATATTTTAGAAAACTATTCTAAAAAATATTCAAATATTAAATCCATATTTTTAGATGAAAATTCAGGGTGTCCTGGAATTCCACGTAATATTGGGATTAAAAATGCAACTTCTGATTATATCATGTTTTTAGATGCTGATGACGAGTATTTTTTGGAAATTTGTGATAAATTGTATAATACAATGATTTTAGAAGATGCAGACATTGTTATATGTAATTGGTTAGAAACTGATAATTACGGTACTGTAAGGGGATTGTTTTCTTCTGATGAAGTTGTATTTGGTGATGAAATTGTTTATTTTGAGAATGGTGTTGTTTGGTCATGTATTTTTAAAAAATCTATTATTTTAAATAATTTTATCTATTTTTCTGATTTAAATATTGGTGAAGATACTATTTTCATAGTAAAGTATTATTTATATTCAAATAAATTAGTTTGTTTAAATGATTTTTTTGGATGCCATCATTTTTTAAGAAAAGATTCAACATGTGTTAATTCTTTGGATACTCGTATTAATGCTATAAAATTATACAATTCCTTGTTTAATCTTTTAAAGAATGTGGGGGGGGTTGATTATGATTTAAATAGATTTTTTAAAGGAACATTCAGGCATCTATTGCGAAAGCTATATTGTTAGGTGATAAATATGAAATAAAAAAGATATTGTTCCTATTATATGATTTTGAGAGGAAAATAAATTTCACAGGTAATTTACCAATATTTTTTCAATTTATTAATTATTTTATATTGCATGGAAATTTAATTGTAGCTACTTATATTTGTTTATTTATTTCAAAGATTTCTAAGTTCAATTTATTTTTAAAAATTTACAGGTTATTCTCTTTAAGAAAAAGGAAGAGTTAATATCATGTTAAATGTATGTTTTGTTGTTGATGATAATTATGTTCCTTTGTTAGGAGTAGCTATTGGCTCTGTCTGATTTGGTGCTGATGACTAGTTTTTGTTGATTGTTGCACATCGTTTGATCCACCTGATGTTGTTGAGGGTTATTCTGATGAGTAATCCTCGATATGTTCTGA
>CAVCAD010000158.1:0-10280 GCA_963600145.1 Bacteroidaceae bacterium | reverse complement strand
AAAAGTAATGATTCACTTTATAATATAAGTATTAAAGATTATGCTAAATTATCTACTTTATCTGCAAAAGAAAGTTATAATATAAATAAATCTATGCAACTAAAATTAGTTGATGAAGATGATAAATATACTAAGTATTTTGCAATGACTTGTGGATTTAATAGCAAAAATGAACTTATGAAATATACTAAAGCAGTTATGAAATTAGCAAGTAAAGAAAAATAAAAGAATAGATTTTAATAAGAATTTCTATTCTTTTTATTATGGATAATTTATTTAGATATTTAACGCATTATAATATTTTATACGAATTTAGTATAAAGTTAATCGAAAACTTAAAAATATGTAGTATAATATATTAAAGGAGGAACGTTTATGTCTAAAGACAAAAAGAAGAAAATAATTATTGCATCAATAATTGGTGTTATATTGTTAGCGATTATTATTTTCTTACTATGGTTTTTTAATCGAAAGTTTGATGTCACTTTTGATTATAATAACGGTACTAAAAATGAAATAGTACAAGTTAAATATAATAAAACCATAAATGAAAAAGATATCAAAGATAAAGATGATTTGGGAGAATCATTTATTGACTGGTATGAAGTTATTGATGTAAAAAATGATAAAGATGTTCTAGCAGAAAAACCTTTTGACTTTAAAACTAAAATAACTAAAAAAACCAAGTTAAAAGCAACATATACAGCAGAGGTTGAAACCATAACAATTACCTTTGATTCTAAAGGTGGAAGTAAGATTGATGATATTACTTTGAATAAAGGTGTAGAACTTACTTTACCTAAAGATCCAACTTATGATGGTTATACTTTTAAAGGTTGGGAAGATAAAAATGGTACACCAATATATGATAAAGCATTATTAGAAGAAGACACAACTTTATATGCTAAATGGGAAAAGGTAGAAGAAAAGAAAACAGAAACTAAAAAAGAAACACCTAAAGTAGAAGAAAAAATTTCTTTATCTTTATCAAGAAGTTTAATTCACGCAAATGGTTATAATACTTCTAATGCTAAAGCTACTACTGAAAATGTAAATGGTAATGTTACATATTCTATTAATAGTGATGCTTGTATGACAATTGATGCAAGCTCTGGAGTTATTACTGCTAAAGCAAAACCAATTAAAGGTGGTTCTTTAGCAATGTATAATAGAGATTGTGCAAATGGTGCAACATTTACTGTTACTGCTACAACACCTAGTGGTAAGAGTGCTACTGCAAGTATTCAGTATGAAGCTGATTTAGTATTAAATTTTAATGGTACTGTTTATCAAGAAGATCAATCTCTAGTAGGAACAAACGGCAAAAGTTATAAAATAACAGCAACAAACCCAGTAGTTAAAGATTGGAAAATTACACCTGCTGATGGCTCAAATCAAAAATATGCAGGTAAAATTTATACCAATACTAGTAGTGAATTATCTGGTGAAGGAAATGGCTTTGAAAGATATTCAACTGACATATTAGTAACTGCAACAAGTAATGCTGGACAAACTATAAAAACAAAAATATCTTTTGTAGTTAATTAGAATTAGTTAATTTTTTAAAGACTAGAAATAGTCTTTTTCTTTTGGATAATTTTAAGGAGGAATATTAATAAAAGAAAATTATAAACAAAAAAATATTAAAGTTGCTGATAAAATAATTAATAAAATTAGTTATGAATTTGGTGGCAGTGAATTAGATTTAATTCGTGATGTTATTATAGATGAATTAAATAAAGATTCTAAAAAAAGATATTTAGATATGGTAGATAACTTCTCTACTTATATTGTTAATAATATTATTTCATTTCATAAAGATGAAATTAATTTTGATTATATTTTTAATAAAATATACTGTATTTTTAATGAACCATTACTATGCGAAATGGTTTTTAATTGTGTTTCAGATAAACTAAAAAAAGAACATAATATTTTAATTGAAAAATTAGAGGTTAAGATATGATACAAGATAGAAAAATATTTGAGTTTAATCAAGGAAGATCTATTCTTGAAGTTGGTTTTTATGAGAAAACTGGTAGACTTAGTGTAAATGCTTTCTTACTTGATGATAATGAGGATTTTGGTTCTATTACAATAGATTTACCATATTTACCTATTAAAAGTTATGATGAGGCTTTTATTGATAATATATCTAATTCTGACTTGTTTGATATAATTCCTAAAATGAAAGAATTAGGTATTATAGAGTGTTCTTATGGTACTAAAAAATATAATTATGGTACTTATGAATATGTTAAGTTTAATATGGATAAATTAAATGAATATGATAATGAGGGTGTTTATAACTATACTACTCTTTTTTCTGATATAGATAAAAATATAAGTATATAAGGAGGAACGATTTATAGGAAAAAAAGTTAAATTTAATAATAAGTTATATAACATAAAAGTCTTATCTTATTATGATGGTAGGATGAGACTTAAGTATTATAATAAAAGTGAAAGCCACGACTTTACAATTGATTTAAAAGACTCTTATATTGAAGATGATAAGGTCTTTTTAGATCCCTTTGTAGTTAAAAGTGGTTTTATTAATGTACTTAAAAAAACAAGAATTATAAGATGTATAATAGGTATTAGTTATTACAATTATGTTGAAGTTCCTGTTGCTAAAATCAATATGGGAATACTTCGTAAATATGATAGAAACGGTGTTAAAAATTATTTGGATAATAAAGGAGGAATAAGTTATAAGTAATAGACTTAAATTATATGACACTACTATTAAATTATGTATTAATCATAAGAGTAAAGAACAATTAAGAAAGATTGCACATTCTAAAAAAATGACTTTATCTGAGTATGTAAGGTACTTAATTTATTTGGATTTAAAATCAAAAGAAATATTAAAACTTGCTAGTAAGCAGAATTTATCAGTAAAAGAAATTGATAAAATCGCTACTCATATAGGAGGGGTGATAAATAACTAGCAAGTCTAAATTACCAAAAACAATGCTAGATTTTATTCCCTTTCAAGATGTTTGGGATAACTGTGTTTATCTTGATAATAATCGTATAGTTGGAGGTATTAAAGTTGGTTCTATTAACTTATGTTTATTATTTGATGAAGAACAAAAAATTAAAGTTTTAGAATTAAAAAAGATTCTTAATTCTATTGACTATCCAATCAAAATATTAAGTGTAGATAGACCAATTCAACTAGATGAAAATATCAATATTTTAAACACTAAATTAAGACAAGAGGTTAATAAATCTAAAATTAAAATCTTAAATGAAGATTTAGATTATATAAATACTTTAAATGCTGATAAGGAAATTGTTAATCGAGAGTTTTATTTATTAGTTGAAGAAAGTTCTGATAATGAGAAGTTATTAAAGCAAAAGTTAAATGAAATTTTAATTGAATTAAACTCAATGGGACTTGCTAGTTCTATTATATCTAGTGAGGAGTGGCGAGATATTTTATATATTATACTAAACCCCATTACTTCGCTTGAAATCTTCAAAAAAGATGCCACAGGTATAACTCGTTCATTTAAAGAGAAAATTGCTCCTAGAGGGCTTAAATTGGCTGAAAAAGACCTAATACTAGGTGATGCTTATATGAGTATAGTAACTCTAATTACATATCCATCTTATGTTGGAATTGGTTGGCTTGGAGCTGTTGCTAATGTTAATCACACAAGAATGTGTATGACTATCACTCCTATGGATACAAGTGAGATATCAAAGACACTTAAAAAAAGTATTTCTGATACTAAATCAAAGATGATTAATGTAACTGATTATAATGATCAGATACTTCTTAATAATCAAATGGAAGATTATGTAGAACTTGTTAATCGTATTGATAGAGAACACGAAAGATTTAATAAACTTACTGTATGTTTTCTTTGTTATGGAGAAACACAAGAGGCACTTAATAAAACTAAAAAGGAACTTAAAAATACTCTTTCTGCTTATGGTTTAGGTAGTGCTGATTTAATGTTCGAGCAAGAAAGAAGTTTAAAGATGTGTCTACCTACAATGTATGTTGATTTAGAAAAACAATTTGGTCTTGAAGTACCAATAATGGCTACTTCATCATCTTTTCCTTTTATCTATCAAAACTTACAAGATAATGGTGATTCTATCATACTTGGATGTGATGGTCTAGGTAGTAAAGTGTTCTTTGATTTATGGAAAAGAACTAATAAAAGAAATAATTCTAATGCAGTAATAATTGGTAAAAGTGGATCTGGTAAGTCCACCCTTGTTAAAAAATTAATTCGTGGTAATTATGCTCGTGGCTCTAAAATAATTGCTATCGATCCTGAACGAGAATTAAAAGATATGTGTGATTCTATTGGTGGTACTTGGATTGATTGTGGTACAGGTATTTCAGGTATAATCAATCCACTTGAAGTTAGAAAAAGCACCGATGAAAATGATGATGAAAGAAAACTTTCTACTAATGATTTATCAAGACACTTTCAAACTTTTAGAACTTTTATAAAATATTATTTACAAGAATTAAGTGCTTATGAACTTACTAAAATAGAAGATGCTTTAACTGAAGTTTATAAAGATAAAGGAATTACTTTTGATACTGATTTATCAAAACTAAAAAGTGAGGACTATCCTATAATGGAAGATTTATATAATAAATTACTTCTTAATTTAAATAAAGCTAAATTAAAAAATGAACCACAAAATGTTATCGAATCACTAGAAAAAATATGTTCTCTAATGAAGAAAGCAACTACTACTGATGCTAAAATATTTAATGGTCATTCTAGTATTAAAGTAGATGAAAAATCTGACTTCATAGTTTTAGATATCAACAGTCTTGTTGATTCAGATGATAGTATCTTAAAAAGCCAATTCTTTAATATCTTAACTTGGTGTTGGAATGAGATCTGTAAGAACAAAGATGAACAGGTTATTTTAGTATGTGATGAGGCTCATTTAATAATTGATCCTAATAATCGTGATGGTATAGATTTTTTAAAGAAAGCAAGTAAAAGAATTAGAAAACAAAACGGAAGTTTAATTCTAATATCACAAAACTTAATTGATTTTTGTTCTCCTGAAATTGAAAGATATGGACAGGTTATTATAGATAATAGTTCTTATCTTTTAGTTATGTCACAGGGGCAAAAAGAAATTGAGGCAGTTGCTAAAATGTTAAGTTTAAGTGAATCAGAAAAACAATTTTTGACTACTGCATCACAGGGATGTGGTCTTTTTGTTATAGGACAAGATACAAGACTACCTATCCAAGTTGAACTTCGTGTAGAAGAAAAAGAACTATTTGGAAATGCTGGTGGTAAGTAATTAAAAAATCTATAATTTTAATACTTTGTAGTGTTCTAATTTTCCCATTTTTTATAGTATTAATTTGTTGTTCTAGTTCTGCTGGTAGTAGTGAGAGTGTGGCATCTATCACTCTCACTCTCCCTTTTCCTGATGGAACAAACTATACAAAAACATCTGACTTTGGTTACCGTATCGATCCAATAGATAAATCAAATATAAGTTTTCATAATGGTCTTGATTTATGTGCTCCAGCAGGTACTGATATAGTTGCAAGTGGTGATGGTGAGGTTATTGGGACAGGTTTTCAAGAAAATGGTCTTGGTAATTATGTTTATATAAAACACGATTTAGGTGGTATGATTTTATATACAATGTATGGTCATATGCTTGATGATTCTATCGTTGTAAAAGTTGGTGATAAAGTTATTAAAAAACAAAAAATTGGTACTATCGGTTCTACTGGTAGGAGTACAGGAATTCACTGCCATTTTATGATTTCAGTAGATAAATTAAGTTTTAAACAAGAGGATTTATTAAATCCAATTATTATTGTGGAGGGATTAAAATAAAAAGAAAAGATATGAATAAAGATGAGTTTAATATTTTTATATCAAGTGAAAAGTTGGCTCGTATAATATATAAAAATTATAAAGGTCACAATAGAAATATAGACTTTCTTTTTGAAACAAATATAATAAGTTTTTACTACAGCGATTTAAAAATGCCTATTTATTATAAGACATATGAATTATTAAAAAATGAATATGATATTGATATGTTAGAACTTGATTTCTTTGATACAAAGGAAAAAGAAAAAGTAATAAATTATATTGACTATATTAATACTGATAATGATATAGATAAAGATATTAAAATATAAAATTTAGTTTAATTATAGGCACAAAAAAATTAAAAAAATTCTAAAATGGGGACACAATTTTAATTAAATGTTAATCCAAAAGTAAGACAAATGTGTAGCCATTTGTACTACTTTTAATGATATTTCTTAAAATTACTTCAAAATATGTAATAACAAAAGTATGACATAGAGTTTAATGTATGACAATCTAAACTCTCGCAAACCCTTAAATATTGGGCTAAACTACCCACTGGGTAGTTGATTGTCAGCCATACTTATCCTGCTAAAAATGAGAACACGAAAAATTAAAAAAATAAGGAAAATAAGGACACAAAACCTGTGTCCTAAATGGAGGTGTAAATGATATAAATAATAATAATGAAGTAACATTTATTAAAGTAAGAATTGATTCTAATTTAAATGTTGTATTTAGAAAACTTTTAGATAAATTAAATATAACACAACAAGAATTTATAGATAAAAAAATAAAGGAATTTGTCGTTGAAAATGTTCATTTAATTATATCAGACAATGACAAAAAATAAGTAAGTAATGAAAAGTGATCGTTTATCAATTCGTGTTACTGAAGAAGAAAAAAAAGAGATTTGTCTTGAGGCAGATAAGTATTCAATGTCTACTTCTGAGTATGTAGTATCAGCAGTAAAAGAAAAAATGCAAGTAGATAAAATAAATGATAGTCAAAGTAAGTTTTTAAAACTATTTGATGTTGCTTTTCAAAAAGCATTTGATCCATATTTTAAAAGACTTATGGTCATAAATAATAGAATTGAGTTTAATACTAGATGGCAGTTAAAACAGCAAGATATCTTTATGCAACACCTAAAAGTTCCACAAACAAAAGAAGATTTAAATATATCTATTATTCCACATCCTATAACTGAAGTTGCTGAAGAACAAGTACTTAAAGATATTCGTACTATGGCATCAAAGAAACGAGAGTTAGATAATGAGTAGCAGTAATATTATAGTTCGCACTAGATATAAAAACTCTTATGGTACTAGTAAACATATTTCTAAATGGCTTGATTATGTATCTAAAAAAGAAAAAGCAGATTCTACTAGTTTGGATGAGCAAAATATTATGAATGAATACTTTTCTCTAGCTGATAAAGATTCTTTTTTATTTGAAAAATGTGAGTCTTTTGTTTGGGGTATGGATGGTGATGTTAATCCTAAAAGAGATGTAAAAAATAAAATTAATATTGATGAAGATGGCTTTGTATGGAACTTGGTTATCTCTTTTCCATTCGACTTTGCAGTTAAAAATGGATTAATAACAAAGTCAGATTTCTTTGACTTAACAAAAAATATTATGCCATCTTTAATTACTGATATGGGACTAAAATTAGATAATACTATTTGGTATTCTGCACTTCATCGTAATACCAAAAATCCCCATATGCATATCTTAATTTATGAAAAAAAGAAAACAGCTACAAGTGGCTTTATAAATCAATCTGCTATAAAAAATATTAAAAGTAATATTGCTAATTATTTAATTGATAATACCAAGTTTTATGAACTTCGTGATAAAGAATTCTCTAATATTACAGGAGCTATTAATCTAAAAGATTTGGCTAAAGTTAAGAGTCAAAAACTTTATAGTGATTCATATAGGAAAGGACTTAATAATCGTTTATTAAGTCTTTATTCTAAACTACCAGAAAAAGGAAGACTTCAATATAATTCTAAAAATATGATTCCATATAAAGAAGAATTAAATAGTATTATTGAATATATTTTAATGCACGATTCTGTTAAATATAATTATGCTAATTATTTAAAACTTTTAGAGTCTCATCAAAAAGAACTTACTGATATGTATGGTCTAACTAATGATAATATAAATAAAAAATATTATAACGATCAGTTAAATAGACTCTACTCTAAAATAGGTAATGAAATACTATCAAGTTTCAAAACTTATCAATCAATGGAATTAATTAATAAGGAAAAAGAGTTCTTAAAAAGACATATAAAAGAAATGAATTTTAAAAGTCGTTCTGATTATACAAAAGAAGATACTAAAATAAATATAGCCAAAGATTTATATAAATTATGTTCTCTTGCTGGTCTTAATTATAATGAAACTAGAAAGGTATTTAGTAATTGGATAACAAAGTCAAAGTATAATTATGATGTAGATTCTTTAATCTCACTTGCTAGTAGTTTTAAAACTGATATGACTTCTAGTGAGTATTATAATGCCTTAAAAAAACTTGGTTATGATTATGATAAGTATAATAAATTTAGAAGTAAGTATTTTTACAAAGATATAAATTATAAGGTCTTTATAAATAAAGCTGTTAATCATCTTATGTATGAATTAGAACAAGAAGAAAAGCAAATAATAAGTGAACTTGAATATGAGTTGGAGGTATCTAAGTAATGTATGTTGTTGATATAACAAGAGTTAATAAAAATAAATATGAGAGTGATATGTTGGTCGGTAAACTAACTACTGATACTAAAACAAAAATTATGAATTATATTATAGATTATGCTCTTGCTAACTTACAAATTGCAATTGATCCTGAAGTATTAGATAAAGAATTAAATCTGGATTTATTCTTTCTAAAACCATTTATAAAAGATAATTATAATCTTGATATTAAAGATGATTTAGTAATACAAAGTATCAATGCTAATAAAGATAATTGTGTCTTTGTTAAACAATTTAATTATGATAAAGATCCATATCCATATATCTATCAGTTTGATAAAAATAAAATAAATCTTGCTAATTCATATATGGCTTATTTAATAAATGATGCTTTAATTACTACCTTAAGTGATGAGGGAAAACTAGATGAGTATGATGATAAAAAAGTTGATTTAAATAATTTTGATAAGCTATCTTATTCTTGTAATAATAGTAATTTTGAAATTACTTCATTATATAATGGAGGAACATTTATTGAAGAACTTCTTAATAACTCTTTTTCGTATAATCAATTAAAAAATTCTAGTTTTGATATTCAAATGTAAGGTTTATAAAAATACTTATTAAAGGTGTGATATAATAGATAATAGAAGAAGAAAAATAGTAATTTGAAAGGATCATAAATTATGAAAAAGAATATTTTAAAAATAGCATTAATGCTTTTCGGTATAGGAATTTTAGACTATGGAATTATTACTGAAATAGATGGTATAGGAAGATTTGCAATGATATTATTTGGTACGTTATTTTCTGTCATTGCCTGTTTGATTTCGTTTGATAAGAAGTAGAAATAGTAATTTGAGGAGTGGTAATATAATGAAAAATAATAAATGGAAAATATTTCAGGTTATTCAACTTATCATATTTTTGAGTATTAGTGTATTTTTGTTTTTTAGAAAAATTGATGGAAGTGGAGCAGAAAATACAACCGATATAAAATTAATAAGTTTGGCTATATGGCTTGGATTTTATTTGTTTGTTTTAGTTACTCAATATGGGATACGCTTTTTAATAAGGCTAGGTAAAAAATAATAATTTGAAAGTAAGAAACTTTATAATCTTAAATAAGCCAAATCAATGGAAAAAATAACGATTCTATGGTATAATATTAACAGCTGATGAGGTGATGAAATGTTAGAAAATAAATTAGGTATTACTAATGAAGTTGAACTATCAAAAGAAGAAGAACGTATTACTAAATTAAAAGCATTAGAGTTATTTGATTCTAATAGAATAAATGAATTTGAAGTAGGAACTTTTGATGGTTTATCAAAAATACATAAATTTTTATTTGATGATATATATGACTTTGCAGGTACTATTAGAAAAGATAATATTGCTAAAGGTAATTTTAGATTTGCATCTGCTTTATATTTAGAAGATGTTTTAAATAAAATTAATGAAATGCCAGAAAAAACTTTTGATGACATTATAAAAAAATATGTTGAAATGAATGTTGCTCATCCTTTTCGTGAAGGAAATGGTAGAAGCACTCGTATTTGGCTAGATATGATTTTAAAGAAAGAATTACATAAAGTTATTGATTGGAGCAAGGTTAATAAGGAAGATTATTTACTTGCAATGGAAAGAAGTCCTATCAAAGATACAGAGATAAAATTATTATTACAATCTGCTTTAACTGATAATGTTAATGATAGAACAGTTTATATGAAA
>CAVCAD010000157.1:0-12830 GCA_963600145.1 Bacteroidaceae bacterium | reverse complement strand
TTGTTTCAAAGTCAGGCTGTTCCTGACATTAATAGTATAGCACAAATTAATTAGAATGTATTATACTATTTAAATTAATTTTTATACTTATATATTTTTTGATTTTTATTAAATCTTATATACTTAATTAATATATTTAAAGCAGTATTACCATTAGGAAGTGGAAGTAATAAGATAAATGTTATAAGAGGTAGTAAGAAAAATAAAAATATTTTAACTTTAAAACTAGTAGATAACATTTGAAGTAAGTATCCTAGTCCTAAACTAATACCCATTGCAATTATTTCAAGTATACCAAATCCTTTAAATATTTCTCTTTTAGTTTTTATATTTTTTGGAATTAAATACATATTAATACCACTTTCTATCATAAATATTATCAGAATTATTTTGACTCATATACTGATTTCTTATTGGATTATATTTCATACTATAAGGTTGTTTAAAAGGATTAGAATTACTATATTTCATAACATTATCATTATTTGTTTTTCTATTTTGATTTTGTTTTAGAAAATCACCAACTTGTTCGTAAGCTTTTCTAGGATTATGTTGTGAAATTGTATTTTGCACAACAGTTTTTTGTTCTGGTGTTAAAGTTTTACCTTTATTAAACATACCAGTAACATTACTAATACCACTACCCATAAGATTAGAGCCACCTTTAACAACACTAGTACCTTTACTTAAAGCCCAAGATGTTCCTGCAGTAGCCATCCCTATACCACTAGATAAACCTGATCCAACAGCCATTAATGATTGCATATCACCAAAAGCTGTCATCATACCTGATTGTTGTCCTAACAAAGAACTTATAATTGTTGGAGTAGAGATTATGAAAAGTAATGCTCCAATAATTAAGAATATTCCTGTTAATAAACCATTATCAGTAAAAGCAGTACCAAACATATTAAGTAATAATCCAATACAAACAAATTGGACTACTGTAATTAAAAAAACTCCCATTGCAGACTTACACCAAGTTTCAAATGACTTTGATGACTTATTAGTAAGACCAGTACAACAAAATGGTGCGATTATTTTATATAAAGCAATTTCCATAACTCGTTTAGCCATTTGTATTGCTACAAAGAAAAGTAGGAATACAGTAACTATCGAGAGTATTACTAACATAAAGAAATTAAGTGAATAAACATAAACATCACCAAATCCTATAAATCCTCCTGTGGTATCATTTATATCAATAGTTTTCCAATTATTAACTAGTGTATCAATATCTTTTGATTCCATTTCATTAGAATAAACCATAGATCTAATTATTGCTTTTGAAATAGTACCCTCAGAACTAGAAGTATTACTCATGCCTGATACTTGTATAACTGAATCAGTAAGAGCTGTTGATACATTATGCCCAAACTGAAAAAGTGGTGTTATTAAAAACATCATTACAATCGCTAGAACTATACCTCTATAAACTGATAAAGGACTAGACCTTTCTTCATTTTTAACAATGTAGTTCATAATTAATTCAATAATAACTTTAAGTACGAGCCAACTACAAGCAACTATTACAGCACCACCAAATATTTTATTTACATATTCATTATCAAAGAATTTATATCGCCATATTTTATCAATAATATCAAAGAAACCATCAAGTAACCACATAACTCCCTTTGCTATAGACCACATAATTTCTCTATAAATATCTTTAAAGAATCCCTGTTTAACAGGTGTTATTTCTAATATTTGTATTCATTAGCACCTCCTAATAGTTTACTTTATCAACAAGATATGCAAGAACAACAACTTGTTTTGTCTTATTTTTACTACAAGTAGTTAAAACAAGTGTAGTTTGTTCTTTATCTCTTGAAATATCAATAATACCATTTTTATCTACTTCATAATTTTTATTAACTTTATAGATATATTTAGTATTATTATAATAAACATTAATTTCATCATTAACTTTTAATTTATATAGATTTTTAAAATATGCAGTTCTACCACTTCCTGAATGACCTGCAATAGCAAGAATACCATTAGTTACATCAGGCATATCAGAGTTTATTAGAACTTCAATATTTTTATCAACATTATTATTACTATCATCTATATTAAAAAATCCTCTTTTAAAATCTACAGTAGGAATTTCTACAACACCAATATAATTATAATTTTCTTCCTTTGGCGTTTCTTCTTTAACTTCTTGTTCTTCTTCTATATTAACTGGTTCTTCTTCTTTTTTAACTTCTTCTATGAAGTCATTAGCTTTATTATTATCTTTTTTATGAGAATAATAATTATAAATATTATAACTTGCAAATATACTTAACCCAATTAGTAAAAGCAAAGAGCCAATTACTATGAATCGGCTCTTACTTATTTTTTCTTTTATCATAAACAATAAATCCTATTCCTGCTATAACTAATATTATAGTTACAACATCAATAACTTTTGAATCTGCAACTGATGTTTTAGGTACATCAAATATTTCTTTTTCATTGGTTAAGTATGATTTTACTATTTCACCATCTTCTTTAATTTCAAAGAAGTGTTCATCAGTGTTAAGAATGTAGCCTTCTGGGGCTTCTTTCTCGATAAATTTATATTTACCAATTGGTAAATCTTTTATTGTTATCTTACCATCAGCATCAGTACGACCACTAAAAATTAATGTATTATCTTCTGTATATACTTCAATTAAAGCATTAGGTACAGGATCAGCTGTTGATAAATCAGTTTTAGATATTTCACCATCACCTTTACCAATATGATTTTTTAAAGTATAAGATAAAGAGATAATTGGAGTTTTAGAGTCTTTATATTCCAATTTAAAACAATAAGGTTTACTATCAAGAATGTGATTTTCATCGGTACTAGTTTCTACTACGCAGTAGTTACCTAGATATAAATTATCTAATTTATAAAAGCCATCAATAGTTTTAAATGATTTAACTATATCTTTATCTTTATAAATTAAAGTACCATCTTGTGAGTATATATCACCATTAGCATATAAATCAAATGATACATCATTTAATTTAATTTCTTCATATCTAAAAGTACCATCTTCAATAATAAACTTTTCACCAATTTTAGTAAGATTAAATTCACCCTTAACTTGTTTATTAGTAAACTTTACTTCAATTATTATGTCATCACCATCAACTATAAAATTACTATTTTCATTGATAGAAAAAGCAACTGGTGTAGTATTAATAACATAACCTTTAATATCTTGATCCTCTAATTCTTCAATTTGGTAATTACCACTATTTAAAATGTTAGGAGTAGTAAAATATCCACCTTTAGTTTCAAATGTACAAATAGTTTGTTTAGTTGGATATGTTATATCTTGACAGACATACTCACTAGTATCAGTATTTTTAATTTTAAACTTAATACCATCTCTAACTAAAACTTTATTTGAATCTTCATCAACTTTGATAAGTTTTAATTTAGCAGTTATTTCAGCATTAGATAAAACTTTAGTAATTTTTTCATCGGCATTTTCATCAACAACTATTTCAAAGTCATTAACTTTTTCATAGTTAGGAGTAGTATTTATTTGTCTAAAAGTGTACTTGCCGTAAGGCAAAGTAATTTCAGCAAAACCATTTTTATCAGTAGTAATAGTATCTACTAAACAATATGGATTAACTTCAGTATTAGTATCAACATCAATAGCCATTAATCTAGGTGTTTGTCTTGGAGTACAATTATTTAAATAAACTTCAAAAGTAATATTAGCTTCAGGTGTTAAAATACCAGTTTTATTACTTGCTATTACTTTAAATAAATTAACTTTTCTTTCAATAACTTTTTCATAAACATCAATATAGATATCTAAATTATCTTCAGTTAAAGTAAATCTATGTTCTTCAGTATCAAGTAAATAACCTTTACTAGCTGTCTTTTCTTTTAAAATATATTCTTTATTAGGAAATAATATTTTTTCAGTTTTAGCATAGCCATATTCATCAGTGGTAAGTGTTGTTATTAGATTATAATCAGTATCATATATCTCATAAACAGCACCCTCAAGAGTAGCATTTCCTTGTGGATATGAATCCATTGTATCTTTATCTAATTTATAAAGTTCAATACTACCACCTGATATTTTAATACTAAATCTTGAATCAACTGGATCAAAATTTCCAGGTCTAAAAACATTTTGTGAATGATTACTAAAATACACAACAGGTGGCATATCATATTTAGTAGCTTTCTTAACAAAAGTAATTTCACCATCACCAACTTTAGTTGGAGTAATAGTTAAAGTATTACCACTTATACTTGCATTAACATTACTACTAGACTCAATTTGATAATCGCTTAAAACACCATTATTATCAGTTAAAGTAATTGTTTGACCTAGTGGAGCAATAACTCCATCAGTATTGAAACTAGGTTTTTTATAATGATTAGCAACAAGTGATTCAAGTTCTGCAATTTCACTAGTAAATTTACTATCATTTCTAGTACCATTCAAAGTATCAGTAAAATATATTACAGATGTAGGCTCTGCAGTCCTCCATATTAAAACCTGTGTAATAGCATACCATTTTTGTGCTGAATGATTATAACCATTCTCACTATACTGATATCCATAATAAGCAAGTAGTGAAATACGTGTCCATTGTTCTTTAGTCATATTTAGGACAGTAGCAAAATCACTTCTTTCAATATTATAATAAGGTAAGTTATTATCTATATCAACATATGGCTGTACACAGTAAACAAATTTATTATCTTCACTTCTACGAATAAATGCTGCCTGCTGATATTTTTTATAGCCATCAGCACGTTCTTTCCTAATGAAAATATTAGGTATTTTTTCTGATGGCCATATTGCCTGACCAGTATACTGTTCAGCATTAACTTTGGTAATACCAAAAATAGTAGATAAAAAAAGTACACTTATAAAAGCATACTTTAATAATTTATTTTTCATTTCTCAAATCCTTTCATTATATTTAAAAAAGCACTATTGTGCTTAAAAAGTATCCATCATCTCACCGAGATAATTTCCAGCATAACTTAATATGCTTTGACAAGAAAATCCTAAACCCTCTTGACTTTCTTCCATAAGTTTATAACCTTTTGAAATACAAGCATTTTTAGTATTTTCTTCACTTCCATAATCATCAACCGAAAAATCTATTCTAGCCCAAGACCAAAGTGGCTTGTGATAATAATCATATTCAGATATTCCTAATTCTTCCCAAGCAGTTTGCTCTTTAGATGGTTGTTCTTCAACTTTTGGTGGTTGATAACTAGGATTAGTAGTGGTAGATCCACTATTAGATGGAATAGTTGTTTTATTTTCTTCTTTAACTTCATTACTAGAAGTATTATTTTCTACTTTAGGTATCTCATCTATATTTATTGTTTGTTCTTCCTTTATAGGATCATTATCTATAACTTCTTCATTAGTTATAGAGTCTTTTTCTATAACATCTGTAGTATTATTATTTGAGTTTGAATTTGTTTCTTTATTTTTAGAAACTGAATAACGATAAAAAATATAAGTAGAAAAAACAGCACAAGAAATTAAAACGAGAATAAGTAGAATGTATTTGACATATCTCATAATACACCTCTTTTCAAGCAAATATTAACTCAATAATTAAAATAAATCAAGTTATCATAGTTAAATATTGCTTTAAATGATCTAAATCGTAAAGTAAATCAACTAAATTACATCTTATTTCAACATTTTTATAATGTCTTTTAAGTTTTCTTTCAAAGTAGTAAGCCAAGTTTTCAATATAATAAATATCACTCATTTTAGAATTAATTTTCTTTTTTAAAACTTGTTCGTTTTCTATATGATTTTTAAAAAAGTTAAAATACTCTAACATATCATAAACTCTATTTACTAATTGATGACTTACTACAAATGAATGCCAATTTTTCTTTCTCATTACATACCTAATGGCTTTTTATTAGGAAAATATTCTTCTTCTAATATTTCAATGTCACTAGCATTGTAATTTACTGCCTCATAAAAAGAAATGGAATTTTGTTTTAAGAATGTGCATATTGAATTATAAACAGTATCAAAATCTTTATTTCCTGCATAATCTACTAAATGATTTACAAGTAGATGCAATCTATAAACCATATCCTGAACTTTTAAAACAAAGTAATCTAAATCATTACCAAACTCATCTTGATAATATTTTTCAAAACCATTATAAAACTTTTTATTAAGTCTTTTGTGAAATAATAGTTTTCTTAAAATGTCTATATTATCAAGTGGAATATTTTCTATTTTTTTATCTTCTAATAATTCATTAACACATAAATTAAAATGGTCGATATTCATTATTTAAAATATCCTAATATCCAACTTACAAATTGAGTAGTGACAAGTGCAGAAACTCCTGCAATTATTGTAGTTCTTATTTTTCTATCATAACTAGCTTTTTGATTATCATCACTAGATGCCATTTTTAAAGCATAATCTTTAGCAACAAAAAAGGCTGTTCCTCCAATTACAAATAATTTAAGGTAGCCCATTGCATCATTTATTAAATTTAAAACATTTTGTAATATTTGTTCCAGTTAAATGTACACCTCCAAAATATTACCTTTTTTTCCATTTTTTGTGGTATACTTATTTATGCCGAGAGATATTAGATGGGTAAGAGAATCTAAACAATTATTCTTTCGGTTTTTTTCTACAATAATATAATTTATTCAAACATTCCTCCTATATATTTTATTTACTCTCATTGTAATCAAATAAGATTTTAAGTTGGACTCCATTTTCGAGTCTTTTTTTAATAACTTCACAATACTTGTCAGTTATTTCAATTCCAATCCATTTACGAGATAGAATTTCACATCCTAATAAAGTCGAGCCACTTCCACTTGTAAAGTCCAATACTAAATCTCCAACTTTAGTATATGTTGATATAAGATATTCCATAAGATTAACAGGTTTTTGTGTTGGATGAAACAATTGTGATTCACGAGCAAACTGAATTACATTTCTAGGATAATTACCATATTCTTGTAAATGTTCGTGCCTTTCATTATTCTTTTTCTCACTCAAATAATTAACAGGAGTTCTTGTCACTTTAAGATTTACTGCAATTGTTCCCTGTGGGTAATATTTCATATGTACAAGAGATTGATGTACAGTTCCAGCTTTTGAAAATACCATAATATCTTCATAACACCTTAATGGTTGATATTTTGCATTTTGAAATCCAGTTATTTGAGTTTTTAACCATTTCCAATCATAACGATAAAGTTTATTATTACTTAATCGTAAATTACTAGAAAAAGGCTCATTACCAAATAATACAATAGCACCATCATCTTTAATTAGTTTAAGAAGTTTATCCCACATCTTATCAAAAGGAATTATTTGATCCCAAGTATATCCAGTTACAGCATAAGGGGGATCAGTTATAATAGCATCTACTTTAATACCTTTTTCAATAAGATAATCCATAACTTCTAAACAATCACCTTTATATAGACTACCATTACTTGTAGAGTAGTATGGCTTACAAGTTATTTTTAATCACCTCCAATTCTTTTAGATTTAGTTTTTTGATAACGAGTTCCCTATAAACTCAAAATAAATCAATGAATTTATCTAATCCTAAATATAAGCAAAATCTAATCATAGCACTGTTTCTTGATTGAATTAATTTCTTTTGATAAATACAAAGCTCATCACAAATATCAAAATCTTTAAGACGGTCTATAAAAGATAATTTAAATACATCTTTTTCTAAATCATTTAAACTGTTATATGCCATCTTATATTTTAATAATACTTGTTGCATTTTCTCTTTGGTTTGAAAATCTCTAATCATCATAGAATCCATTTGATTACTATTTGGCTTTTTAATACCTCCAACTTTTAAATCGCCTCCAGAATCAAATCTAATCTTATAATATTCATCGTTTAACATTGCTTCAATAGTAATAGCAATTTCTAAAAAAGCATAAGTTAAATCTCTATATTTAACAAGATCAAATTGTTTAACTATGAAGTCAGATAGAAACTCATTAGCCTTAGTTCTCATAATTCCTCCCTTCATTTTTTATACAAAAATAGAGCATAATTCACATACACGTGAAAAATGCTCTATTATTTGTTAAGATAACGTTAACAAGAAAATCGTAATTGATTTCCTTATAAAAAATGATTTTAATACAGATATATACTCCTAACATTTCAATCATATATAGGAACACCTCCAACTTGAGATAATGTCATCCATATATATCTTAACATCTAATTTTTTGCCTATCTACACCTTAATTAAGGGTATAGTTCTTAAGCACAGTGGAGATGTGTTCAATACTACCTTATAGCTGTTGCTATTATACTCATTATATCTCAAAAAAATAATTAATCAATATCAAAAATAAGACCTTTATTATGCATAATATAATACTTAAAAAATAACTAAATAAAAAACTTAAAATAAAAATAAAATGACAGTTATTATAAAATATACAGTTGTCGATTATGTCATTTTACTTTTGGTACTACGAATGACTCATATTCCATAAGTCCTTTAAATTCAGTTACTATCATTTGGAATATATGAAATTAGATCCGTATACTTGCAATCTAAAACATAACAAATTTTGGCTAATACATCTTTATCATATCTTTGCATAAAATTATTACAATAATTATAAATAATATCGTATTTTATTCCTGTTAAAACACTCAATTTATACATTGATATATTTTTTTCAACAAGAATATCTTTTATACATAAAACGAATTCGCCATAATTGGTGTCCAAATTGATAGTTCTTTCACCAATCATATTATGTTTTCAAAAGTCTCCTTTCTATCCTCTTATGGATTATAGAGTGATATTCAAAAAAAATAAAGGTAGTATAAAATCTTAATAGATTAAATACTACCTTATCTATTTAAATGTAAATGAGTTAAAATTATTTTGTCTTACCACACATATCATCAATATCTACATTATATAATTCACATAATAAAATCAATTTATCAGTAGGTATTTTAATTTTACCACTAAAATATCTAGAGCAAGTTGATTTATCAGTATCAATATATTTTGCAATATTAGTAAATGAGTGTTTACTTTCATTTTTATATTTATTTAGGTTAGCTCTTAACTTGTCATAGTTAATAGGCTTGATTTTATAATCTGGAAGTCTAATAGTACCAAGTCCTAAAACATATGAGATAGGTACATTATATAATAATGAAAGTTTATCTGCTATATTAAGTGGTATGATTATAGTACCAGTTTCCCAATTTGCATAAGTAGAACGATTAACACCTAACTTATCTGCAACGAATTGTTGACTATATTCTTTTTCTTCTCTTAACTTATTTAATCTTTGCATATACATTGAAACTCACCCTATAATAATTTTCTCATTAAAAGGGTTAATTCTTTTATTTTGTCCAATGTATGCAACGAAAATAACAAAAAGAAGAAAATGTGTGTTATAATAAAATAGAAATAACTTAAATTATTAGTTATTTTCTATTAGTCAGATTAACTCTATTAGGAAGTTTATTTAAATCACTGCGTTTTATAAAAAGTTCATATGGTTCAATATCCAATGCACTAGCAACTTTACCTATCATAGTAAATGGTGGATTATGCATACCTCTTTCTAATCGGCTAATATAGTTAGGGGTTACATCCATCTTCTCGGCGAGTTGTTCTTGTGTATAACCTTTTCTAAAACGATAGTATTTAACATTCTTACCAAATAATGTTTTTAACTCCATCGTATCACCACACTAATATTATGATACGAATTTATTTGCATTATTACCACAACCTAACTAGCACAGTTGGTCTGACTAGTAAAAATTTAAAATGAAAGGAGCGAAAAAGAAAAATAAAAAAGTTAATGGTTTTTATACTAAACCTATGTAGTAAAGTAAAAGTAGTATAAGAAAGGATTTATAAAATATGTTAGAAACAAGAAAAGATAAGATGCTTGAAATTGTTTTTAATGGCGACTATAAATCAAATGATGCAATAATATATAAATTTTTGTTAAATTCTACTTTAGATGAACTAATAGGCAGACTTAATGATAAAAAGACAACTTGTATAAAAAGCACTATTTGTAATTATTCAAAGAAAGGATATTTAACTAGCGAAGAACAATTTTTAGATTTATTAAATAATTTTATTATAAGATTTAAAACTGATTTTTATTTTTTAGGATGTGATGACATATTTATATTACAACTAGTTTTAGAAAATCACAAAAATGAAGAATTTTTATTATCTAAGAATTACTGGGGAAACAATGATTTTATAGATTATTATAAGTACAATATTAAAAAATATATAATTACTTCTTTTTACAATAACTTAAAATCTATTGCTATGGTAAGTGATAAAGTTAAAAAATTTTTAAAAGAAAAAGATATTAAAATGAATAAAGTTAGTTTAAGGCATTATGATGATGTTTGTAAGTTATATGAAATACTTCGTGAATTATCAATAAGTAATCCAAGTACGTGGTCTTTACTATTTCTATTTAATAGTATTGAAAGGCAAATTCTTGCTATAAAAGATGAAGATGATGTTAGACAGATTAGTATAAGGTTACTAAAAAATTATGCATTACAATATGAAATCGCTATTGAAAATTATTACAGCAAAAAAGATGCAATAAGCATCTTGCTATAAAGATCTAAATCAATCGCTAGTACAGGATTGGTTTTTTTATTTTCTTTGGATGTGAATTAGTAATGTAAAAACATCTTCTAAAAAGATAAGTACCTTCCATATCAATGTCAGGATATCTACCCTCTAAATAGTCACAAAGAGCTTTTTGTAGATTTTTTACTTTTCTATATATATTGGGTGGTAAAGAAATACTTTCACTAATATACATAACCTCAAGTATTTCTTTTAATATAAAAGCTCCTTCATTAACTTTAAAATCTTTATAAAACTTCACGAAAATATCACCTCGTTAGTGATGTTAACTCTTAATATAAAATATAACAAGTTAATTTTGATTAAATTTATCTATTCAATAGAATAAATATCCATAATGTGATATAATGTTTAATGTAACGAAGTACATATATTTAAAAAGAAAGGATGATATTATGGATACAAAAATAATTAACCAAAGCAAAAAAGATAATGAAACATACTATGCTATATATAGTAGAAAGTCAAAATTTACTGGTAAAGGTGATAGCATAGAAAATCAAATAGAATTATGCAAAAATCAATTAATCAACAAGTATAATATCGATGAAAATAATATTAAAGTATATCAAGATGAGGGTTTTACTGGATATAATACCAATAGACCACAATTTCAAGAAATGATGAAAGATATACGAAATAAAAAAATTAAATGCATTATTGTATATAGATTAGATAGAATTAGTCGTAATGTTGCAGACTTTTGCAATCTTAAGAATGAATTTTTAAAATATAATGTTGATTTTATATCAGTAACTGAAAACTTTGATACCTCAACTCCAATGGGATCTGCAATGCTTATGATATCATCTGTATTTGCTCAACTTGAAAGAGATACAATAGCAGAAAGAATAAGAGATAATATGTATGAACTTGCTAAAACAGGAAGATGGCTTGGTGGTAATACCCCTCTTGGATATAAATCACAAAAGATTGAAAATCTATCAATCGATGGTAAAAAAAGAAGTTTATATAAACTTGAAGTGATACCTGAAGAGGCAGAAATAATTAAACTTATATGGAATAAAATGAGCGAATTAAAAGGATTAGGAAAATTAGAATCATACTTATTACAACAAGGAATTAAAACAAGAAATGGAAATAATTTTACAAGATTTTCGTTAGTAACTATTCTTAAAAACCCTGTTTATGCAATAGCAGATGAAAAAATTAAACATTTCTTTGAAAAAATGAATGTTACAATTTATGAAAGTGAAAAAATAAAGTGTGATGGTAAACACGGATTAATCGCATATAATAAACGAGAAGAAATGATTGGAAGAACTAAAACTTATAAAGATGTTTCCGAATGGATTGTAGCTGTAGGAAAACACGATGGAATAATATCAAGTGAACAGTTTATTCAAGTATGGAATTTAATAGAAAATAACAAAGATAAACGATGCAGAACCCCACAACAAAACACTTCAATATTATCTGGTATTATCAAATGCAAATACTGTGGAAGTTATATGCGACCAAGACTTAGAAATTCAGTAGCCCCTAATGGAGAAAGAAACTTTTCTTATCTTTGCGAACTAAAAGATAAAAGCCGAAAACAATTATGTAAATGTAAAAATATAAATGGTATTGAAACCGATAAACTTGTAATACAAAAAATTAAAGAGTTGACATTACCAACTAGTGATTTTATGCAAAGACTAAAACTTATTGCTGATGGTAAAGAAAAAGAAACTACTAAAAAGCAAAATGAATTACAAACTTTAAATGCTACAATAACTAGAAACAAAATGAAAATTGAATCATTAATTGATAGAATGGCAATTATTGATGCTGAGTTAATTAGTGATGTAGCATTGCAAGTTAAAGATTTAAAATCTAAAAATATTGAAATGGAAAAAAGAGTTGCTGAATTAACAAAAGAAGTAAATCGAGAAATGGATCAAAAAGAAATTGCTTCTCTAGCATTAGATATGATAAACAAATATATGAATGCTTTTGATACACTAGATATAGTAGATAAAAGAATTATGATTAAACTTTTGGTAAGTTCTGTTGAATCAGATGGAGAGAATGTCTATATAAATTATATAGGCAGTTCCAATACAGCAATGTGTCCTCGAAGTGAGGGTGGCAGAAGTAACACATTCAGTATTCTATGCTCCTCTTTATGTTAGTATTGAAAAAGG
>CAVCAD010000156.1:0-20169 GCA_963600145.1 Bacteroidaceae bacterium | reverse complement strand
TAATATAATTTATAGTATGGATGAAAAAGATGCGACAGATGCGAAGAAAATGCTATTAGAATTGACAAATCGATGCAAGTCTAAGAGGGTGCAAGTTAAATATCATTTTACATTGGAAGATTTTAAATATGTAAATGGAGTTTACAGTAGTTGGCAAGAAGCTTATGATGCTTGGGTAAATAATTATTTTGAACATATTTTATCTGATTATAAGAAAAGAACATTAGATGCATATAAGCAGAGTATTCAGCAAGATAAATTAGCCGGAAAATATATGACTCCTGAATTATATGTAAAGTTGGTAGAAAAGAAGGAGAAAGAGCTTGAGCAAATAAAGATCACTAAACTTAGTTTTTCAGGATTTAAATCAACTATATGTAAATTATTTAAGGCTGCAAATATGGAGAATACCTTTATAGTAAAAGAAATTGTAAAAGAAATTGTAAAAGAAGAAGTTAAAGAATTTACAAAAGAAGTAAAATTAAATGTTGTTTCTATGAATACTGAAGATACCATAGATTATGGAGCAATGATGAGACAAGCTTGCATAAATTATGCACAAGAACATAATTTATTAGAAAAGCAAGATGAACAGAAAACGGAAAATCAAATAGAAGTAAAATCAGAAGATCTTCCAAAGATGACATTTGAAGTACCTAAGTTACATACAAATATAGGTATGAGAATACCAACATTTAGCTGTTCTAGCTTATTATCATTGTGATTTTTTTCCAAAAAAAACTTAGATAAATAATATATAGAAAATAAAAAAATTAACTTTAAAGATATGAAAAATTTTTATACATTAGATGAATATTTTAATCTATATAAAGATTAGTTAACAAAACCATTTGAAGATAAATTAGGAAGATTAATAATTAGTAGATTATTAGTTTCTATATATAAGATATTACCAGAGAATATTAAAGATAGTGTTGGTAATTGTTGGTATGATCTTAGTTTTACAGATACAAAATATAAATATGCAATGGAAGTTAAGCAAAGACAATTTTCTTCAGATAGTTTTCCAACACATTTAATTAATAGTGAAAAGTTTAGATCTGCTGTAAATGCATTAGAGAATAAACAATTTGATTATGGATATGTTGCGACGATTTGGAAGGATGGTGTGATCTGGATAAATGATATTTTAGATGAAGATAGACAAGTTGGATATCATTATCAAAATATAACGACACAGGTTTCATCATTAACTGATGGACAAAAAGTTAAGAAACAATGTATAGAATATGAGCCAAAAGATATTTATTATATTGCGATGCAATATTTTCAAGATACAAATACAGAATTAGATGGACATTGGATACCATTAATTAGGAGAGAGCCTATTGATATAAATAAGTTAGAAGAGTTTTGGAATAATAGACAAAATGAAAGATCATTAGGAAAATTAAGATATAATTAATATAAGTGTATTTGGAGAGTTTTTTGCCATAGTTTATTTTTTCTCTCCAAATACATTTTTTATAAAAATAAACTTAGATAAATAAAATAAAACAAATAATTATTATTATGAATATTTTAATAGGAATTTTAGTTGCATTAGTTGCATTAGCATTTATTGGTTATGTATGTTATTTAGGACAATACATCAAAGCAATAGAGAATAAATTAATTGAGACTATAAACAAAGTAAATGATTTAGATACAAAATCTATTTATTATGAAAAAGCATATAATGAAATGAGAGATCAACGTGATAAAGAAATTTTAAGATATTGTGTAGAAAAGAAAAAATCGCAACGTAAACCTAAAGATCCAAATACAAACATATGCTAAAGTTACATCCAAAATCTTGTTTAAATATAGATATTTCACATCTGAGAGACTTAAAATTACCGGATATAAAAATATATGTTCCCGATAAAAAAGATGAGCCAGAAGTGAAAAAAATAATTTATATTGAAAAGAAGACAACAAATAATAAAAATGAAGAATTATTTTAATTATGCTTTTGAACAAAAGTGATTACATAGATAGTATATATCATTTGCATATTCCAGAAAAAGTATGGAAACGTAGAAAAGATGAAACATTAGATGATTTTGTACAGTATTGTTATATATAGTTATTAGAAATGCCAGATGAAAAATTTGTGAGCTTGCTTGAACAAGGATAGCTTGCAAATTATTTTTATATATTATGTAAAAGACAAGCTGCTGATAATTCTCATTTCTGGAGAGAATATGTAGGAAAAATAGATTATGATACATATGCAGAAGACAACGACATAGAACGATAGATTAAAGACGATTTTGAATGATCGCCCAACTATTATGAAGACATTATTAAATGAAGAAGATCTTGATGATGATCAACTAAAAGATTATTATAAATTTATGAGATGGTATGACAGTTTGTCTTAGTCGAATAAAGATATTTATTATTTAATATAGATATATGGCATACCAGAGACAGCACGATTATTAGATTGTAGCTATAGTTTTATTTATAGTAAAAGTAAAAAACTAAAATATAAGAAATGATAAAAGTTTGTATAATATTAACTATTTGTATAACATATATTTATCATATTGATGCGCCAAATAGGATATTTTCATCTATTATATCTTTATTATTAAAGAAAAATGTATATTTGGAATTAAAGAAACCATTTGGATGTCCATTATGTATGACATTTTGGATATCATTGATATTATTATTGGTATTTTGTCCCCAATATTGCTGGCTAAGTTTATTATTTGCATTTTCATCTAAATATATAGATTATTCTATATCTATAATAGAGCTATTATTAGATAAAATATTTATATTATTGGAGAGATTATTAAATTTTATAAAATAAAAATTTGTATTTTAATTATATATGACAAGAGAAAATTATTATAAATTATTGCCTTTTCAGAATTTGATGGCACAAATAATTATAAATTCTTCAGCAAGCAATATTCCAATAGAATATAAACAAATATTAGAAGAAGCTGGAAAAGAATATGGATATAAGTTGAGCTGTAATTGTTCATCCGGATGGTTTGTTTTGACGAGCAAATTATATAAGGCGTTCATAGCTGAAAAAGCAATAATTCAAAAAGAATAGGAGGAAAAAGAAAATGAAAGCAGTAAAGCCGACAGTTCAACAAATAATAAGAAAAATAAAAGAAAATCCTAATTTTGTTTTCTATTAGGATATTTATACAGGTATGGGATTTTCTGCATCTAGTTTTTATAGGTGGTATCCTGTGGATGGAATATCACGAAAACAAATAGACGAAGCACTTGAAGTAAATAGGACGATAACAAAGCAAATTATTCGTGATAAATTATTAGATAGCAAAAACACTGCAGCACTTATTGCCCTATATAGATTATTAAGTACACAAGAAGAGCGCAATATTTTAAATCAGTATAAGGTAGAGGAACTAGAAGCAAAGAAGACAGACAATAATATAGAATTAGTGATAAATTAAATATGAAAACTCAACAACAAATAAACGCAGGAATGTTTTATACACCAAAGCCTTGGGTTGATTATGAATTAGGGTTTTTGAAAAAGTAAAATTATTATATTATGAGTAAAATAAGATACGGAGTTCCCTATCAAGGAAGCAAAAATAAAATAGCAGAACAAATCATAAATATTCTACCTAATGCAGAAAATCTATATGATGTATTTGCTGGCGGTTGTGCGGAAGAAAAACTATTTATTCCCAATAAATGGGTAGACTGGTATAATAATTATAAAAATACATTATTCTAATGAGTACGAAGATTAAATTATTTGATCTTGAGCCTTGGCAAAAATCATTATTTGATTTATATAATAATTATAATAAGAATAAATGGTTTGTAGTTAAAGCAAAACGGTAGGTAGGAAAATCTATTTGTATGGAAGGACTTCTCATTGCAGCAAGTTTAAAGCACGCAAATAGTTTTTCCCTATTTGTGTCTCCTATTATGTAGCAAGCAAGAAAAGTTTATCAAGATTTGGAGCGCATTGCATATCCAATTATAAAAAAATCAAATGGATCTTAGTTGGAGATCACTTTTATAAATAATAGTATTGTTAAATTTGGATCAGCAGAGCAGGCGGATGGATTACGTGGATTTACAGTTAAACATAGTGGAATATTGATCATTGATGAAGCTGCATTTTGCAAAGATGATGTATTTTATTAGATATTAGTTCCAACAACTAATGTATTTCATAGTGATATATTTATAGTAAGTACTCCTAAGTTTAAAAGAGGATTTTTCTTTAATCTATGGTTACGTGGACTTGAAAATATAGATGGTACAGATAAGGTATTTGCAATAGATTGGAATAATTATGATACAAGCAAATATTTGCCGCCAGAGACATTAGAGATTTATAGACAACAAATGCCCCGGCTTGCATTTCAAAGTGAGTTCTTAGCAGAATTTATAGATGGAGAAGGATCTGTATTTGCAAGTTTTAAAGATAAGATGACAGGATATCAACTTCATCCAAATATAGATACAATAATGGGAGTAGACTGGGGTACAGGCACAGGATCAGACTATACAGTTTTGACAGTTGGACAATTATATAACGGAAAAGCCTGTATAGCATATTAGATTGCATTTAATGACAAGAATGCATCTGATACTATAAAATATATTGCTAATGAAGTAAATGATCTCAAACGAAAAGGAATCACATCACTAGAAGTAACAGTTGAAAAGAATTCTATTGGTAATGTATATGGCCAATTATTAAATGATACATTGCCAGATGATGTATTGCTAACTTATTTTAACACAACGAACAAATCAAAAGATCGAATAATTAAATAGCTAATCACAACATTTGAAACAAATAAAATTATTCTTCCACAAGATCAGACATTATCAAATGAGTTATCTATGTATTCCTGCACCATAAATTCA
This sequence comes from Bacteroidaceae bacterium, assembly GCA_963600145.1. Classification (GTDB taxonomy): domain Bacteria; phylum Bacillota_I; class Bacilli_A; order RF39; family UBA660; genus CAVCAD01. The sequence goes on along the minus strand of CAVCAD010000156.1, from coordinate 15,279 downwards.
AATGGAAACCCAATTTATAGTGCACCAGATGGATATCACGACGATAGAGTGATGTCTCTTTGTTTTTGCGTAAATAGGATGTATGTAGATTTATAAAATTTATATTTAATATATTTGTATTTTATATATAGATGAAGAATTATTATGAAGAAGTAGCCCAACAATTATTAAATGATTATAAATAGGGACTTCAAGCACATAAAGCAAGTGGAAATTTGTTAAATAGTTTAACAATGAATGTTATTCAGGATGGAACAAAGTTTGAAATTCGTCTTGAAGGAGCACAATATGGTATATATTTAGAGAATGGGACAAAACCCCATTTCCCACCAATAGATAAGATATTAGAGTGGATAAGAATAAAGCCAGTTTTACCACGTCCAATGAATGGAAAACTTCCCACTGAAAATCAATTAGCATTTTTAATTGCAAGAAAAATATCAAGAGTTGGCACTGAAGGTACCCATTTATTTGATAAGATAGTTGATCAAAAAAACTATACAGAAAGATTAGCATTAGCTATCGCACAAGAATTAACAAAAGAATTTGATGAAGAACATATTAAAGACTTGGTTGCACCAAAAACCAAAAGAAAATAAAGATTGGAGTGACATAACTTTAAATTAGTTTATAGAGTTAACTAAATATGGAAATAAGTTAACTATAGAAGATGCATTTCGCATTATTTATAATATAGATTATAATAATTTATCATTGGTAGATTTGAATAAATATAATTTTGATTTTCTGAAGACAGATATTCCAAGAGAAAAGATCAAAAAATATTATAAATTAAATGGCATAAAGTATTATGCAAGTTTTGATACTACTAAGATGACAACTGCACAATTTGTTGATTTCCAAAATTATAATAAAACAAATGATATTGCAGGTTGTTTATCTGTATGTATGCGTCCTAAGAATGCTGAATATAATGATGGAAGTTATTCTATAGACAAATTAAAGGACGATGTTGGCGCTATGCCTATTACACAAGTTATGACGATTGCTTTTTTTTTCAAACTTCAGTTAACGACATTGTTTCAAGTTATCCAGTTATCTTTGGAAAATCAAGCGGAGGAGATGAAGGACAAGAAATTAGCAGAGATTATCAAGCAAGTGGACTTAGCCAATTTGGTATTCTCCCTATAATATTGAGATATTGTAAAGAATCGAATGCAACTTTAATAGATGCATACGACACCCCGATAAGATTAGTTTTATATATTGCGAGCTATGGAGTTTTATTGGACGAGGAACAAAAGAAGCAATATGAGAAAATGAGTAAAAGAATAAGAAAACATTAAATATATTTTATATGGCAAAATATTTAGATGAAAGAATAACGGTAGAATTTGATGGATTAACAGCAGAAAAAGTTTATAATTATTTTGTATATTATAACCCAGATGATGCAGAAAAAGAGACTATTTTTGCAGGTAATCTTTATGCAGAATCTACCACTAAGACATTGGATATCACCGATATAGTTCAAAACGATATAACAAAAAGAGGATATGGAAAAGAATTCCAATATTCTGTAGAGATTGTTAATAAAGTAAAAGAAGTTTCAGTTTATCACATATACAGATACCCGCATAAGTTAGCTAAATATCTTTACAAGATTGACACTTATTATACAGATTGTAAAGCAAGTGATAAGGAGCCTATTCTACTACCTACATATCCAGAAACTTATACAGATAATCTTCAAAAAGAGCAATATTTTAGCAATTCGAGAAAGATTAATCCATTGAGAATAACTGCTTCTAAGATTACTGGTAATATTGGAGATAGTGCTACATTTCCAGCTTTGTTAACACACTCGACAGAAGATTATATTACAAGCACTTTTATTGACGGTGGCATATCTTTTAATGTACAAACACCGTTTGCGCCTAAAAGTTTATACTATTACAAATATCCTAATGGTTATAGTTCTGAAGAATATTATGAGGAAAGTATATCGAGTTTTCCATACGAAACCAGTGATAGTATTTCGGGAAAGCTATTAAACGTTGATTATCCATTTGATTTATATATAACCGCTGATGAATCTGAAATAAATTTTTACCCATATTTTTGTTATTATAATTATAATTCACCTTTTTATGGGGCATTTGATTTATCAATAGTGCATTATGAGAATAGCTTAGCAGATGATAGTATATGGAATTCAAGTGATTTTAATTATTATGATAATAGAATGGAATGTGACACATCATCAGATTCACAAACAGCTAACACAGATACATATACCATTGACTTAGTTGACCGTAATAATGCTATTTGTTGGACAAGTGACTCACTCCCTTTGACAGATGGTGTTTTGAATATCTCATTGTGGGAGAATACGGACGATTACGACATCAAATACTCGGAATTAAAAGGGTTTAATATCAACTTTTATGACTCAAACGGAGATTTATTAATAACCAAATACCAAGCATTGGCTACGGAAGAATGTGCTGCAAAATCTATTAAATTAGCATTTGAGACTTATAGTACGGCATCAACAATAGGAGTAACATATTATATATCTTGTACAATAACGGATGAATATTATGATATTATTTTAAACACAACCGCAACAAACACTTTACAAAGCCCCCAAAGCATCTACTTTAATTCTATGGGTATTAATAAGGCATATTATATCACACAAACGGAAGGATATCAACAGGAATTATGTAGTGAATATGCAGGTATTTTAAGTGGTTGGAGTGACAATATAGATAAATTATATTATTATTTTGGTGAAATAGGTAAAACTCAATATATTAGTGATATTAGCATAACTATTTACGATAGATATGGTGTGCTATATAGCAAAGTTCATAAAAATATCGCATTAGGTAAGACGATATCGATATCGTTATTTAGCGAGCGCTTTAAATATGTTAATGATTTACACATACAATTTGCAGCAAAATTAGGTAACGGTAATAATAGTTACTTGAAAGTTCTTATTCCTGGGGGGATGACTCTATCAAAAAATTTATATATTGAAAATAATGGTACTCATAGCGTTTATTTATGTACCGTTATTGTCGATGGGGACTTAAGTCGTGTCGTTACTGTCGATGATGAATCAAGTCGTATACGTACCATAGATAGAATTAATCTTAATTCTCCATTTTTTGCAATAACTTGTCCAAAGGGATATTTCTTGCAATGGAGAGACCGTTGGGGTAGTTTACAGTGCCAACCATTTAATAAGGTGAACGAATATAGCGAAGATATTGAGGCAAGTGAGATTACCAATTATTATGGCAATCGTTCTATTTATAAAACTGAAAATCAGCCAACATTCAAGATTAATTCAGGATGGATAGATACAGATGTATATCCTGTATATGAGAGCATATTTGTTTCGCCAACACTAAAACTATATGATGCAGATACAGATACATCTTATGATGTTATATTAAAAGATAGAAGTTATACTGAAAAAACATTTGAGAATCAACAACACCAAATGTTCAACTTGACATTAAGTCTTGAATTATCAACTAAGCAAACAATATTATATTGATTATGAGCAAGCTAAGAATATTTATAGAAAATAGAGAGTTAGATACATTAGATAGCGTAACTGTACCTATTACTAAGCAATATGAAGAGATTAGTGACCCAACAGTTATATGTAACGATTATTCAAAGACAGTAACTATTCCATTATCGCCAAATAATAATGAGATATTTAATTATGCATATAATCCAGATAGAGTTACAATTGATAGTGATGGACCATTTGTTGGTTTGAAGTTTGACCCTTATAAGAAGTTAGATTGTCGAGTACAGTGGGGCGATGCGATTGTTTTGCAAGGATATGCGAAGATGTTACAAGTGACAAAAGATGGGTATGAAGTAACTATCAATGGAGAATTAGGTAAGATCTTTAATGAGTTAAAGAAGATCACATTTAATAAAGCAAATTATGATAATGAGGAAGATATTAATAAATATTGGATAGATGGATCTAAATATGTTAAAGAAGCATTAAATAAAGAATTAGTTTATTATTGTTGGAATAATAATAGATCTGGTAACGATTATAAGAAGACAGATCGTAATTATCGTGTTTCAAATATTATTGGATTTCTCCCTAATAATTCATATAATGATAATTTTGATTATAATACCTATCAAAAAGTTGATGGTACAGTGACAACATTTGAAGATACATTGGAGGCAAATAACTTTGAATCAACAACAGGATATACAATAGAATCAGCAATAGGAGATGGATTACTTCCCGTACAACAAAATACATTTAGGAGCTATGAGCAAATTCCATTTATATATTGGGCAAGATTTGTTGATATCTTTAATGATAAGTGCAAAGAATTGACAGGATATACATTTAATTGGCCTGATATAGATAATGATATAGCAGTTGTATGTAAGCAGAGGGATGAGATCATTGAAGATAGTTTATCAACTACAGATGATACATTATAGATGCGAATATAGACTAATATGACATATCCAAGTATTCCAAATACATTATATATAATAATGTCTGGTAAAGATATTAAGAATAATGCATTGACATTATAGAATAAATTATTTGCATTTTCGCATAAACCAACGTTACATTTTGCAGCAAATAGACCAACAGGAGAATATACAGTAACAGGTATTGGTATTGGAGTAAATAATATTATTAAATATGAGTTTATGCAAGATAATGTTGTATTGGGAACAATGATCTTTTACAATAGTTCTATAAAATCATATAATTTAAATAAATTAAAGAAAAAATATCCAAATGCACAGTTTCAAGCAATATCAAATATATCTGTAACAACTTAGAGTGCAGCATATGAGTTTTCTTGGAAATCGACGGAGAATATGGTATGTACAACACCTATAATAAATGGAAGTTCTAAATTCTATGTGAAGATTACATATTTAAATACAACAACAACGACACCACCAAAGGGACATATCATTACATTTTATTCAAAAACAGGTAGTAGTTATGCAGCAACAAGAGTTGTTTATATTGACCAAAATATTAATATAGAATCAAATACAACAACAAATACATTATTTAGATCTAATAGTATAATCACATTAAATGATTTTTGTGATCTTAAATTTGATGATATAATTAAATATTGTAAACTTCATCGTATATCTATAGATGTTGATTATGTTCAAAAGCAAATAAATTTCAGAAAAGATAGATTTCTCAATTATACAATAACAGATTATACAGATAAAGTTGATAAATCAAATGATTTTACGGTTAAGCCTATTGCATTTGAACATCACAGGCTATTATTTAATTATGAAGAATCTGAATCTTCATTAAATGACACATATAATAATAATTATGGATTTACATATGGTACCAAATCTATTATAACAAATTACGATTTTGATGATGAAGATTAGAAATTATTTGAAGGCCTGACAACAACTATTCCATATTCCCCAAGTTTGAGACAATGGTTTTATAATTTAAATTAGAACAAAGTTAAAGTTAAATTATTTAAAAATACATTTATTTAGTGTGCAGATAATGATAATAATTATGTTTCGCAAAAAGGGGCATTCTTTTATCCTGAAAGACAAAAATCAGATTTAGCGCTTCCCGTGCGAATAGATGATGATACAACTTCATAGTTATCTGCAGATAAATTTTATACGACGTGGAAGAATTATATATCTTCTAACTTTATCACTGGTGTTTCAGTGATCAAGAATAATAAAAGTTGTTTAATAAATACACCAAAAAAAGTTTATACATATAATTCGAGCATATTTGATAATACAAAATCTATATATGATATATATTGGGATACTTATATTAAAGAAAGATATAATAAGCAAAATAAATTAGTAACTTGCTATGTTAAATTATCGCCAATGGATTTTATTTCATTTGATTTTAATAAATTTTGGAAAATCGGAAATCAAATATATGCTGTAAATAAAATATATGATTATGATATCACTTCAGATAGATTGACTAAGGTAGATCTAATCACTATTCAAGACCCAACTGCATATATAATTCCATTTTTAGATGTATATAATCCAGACAATGAAAGACTTACAATATGGGAGCATCCGACTGGTACAACAGATACTTGGACATTAAAGACTTCATCTGATTGGAGTTGGCACACATTTGAATATGATGAAGATCATACAATGCAAGGATTTAAGATAAATGGTACGCGAACACAAGCAGAAACTTTAATATATGGAGGAACAAAAGGCGAATCTATTTTAAAGATAGATACATCTGAAATGAGATCTGGCGATGGTGGATATGTAGAGTTTATTAATAATAATGGTGAAACACAAAAAATTACAATATTTATAGAATAATTATGGCAGTAATTAGTTCAATACAGATAGATACTTCAAAAGCGAAGAGATCTATTGCCCAATTAGAGAAAGAATTATAGGAATGCAATGAGCAACTGAAGAATGTTGAAATAGGTAGTGACGCATTTTATAAATTATAGAAAAGAGCGGCGGACGCTAAAGGGCAAATAGATACATTTAATTAGACAACAGATGCATTATCTAAAGGTATGCAAGGATGGGGAGAGCAAGGTGCTAAAGCTATTGCAGGTATTTCATCTGGAATTACAGCTGCAACTGCACTTATGCAACTATTTGGATCTGAAAATGAAGATGTTATCAAAGGAATTGCTAGATTACAATAGTTAATGGTATTTACACAAGCTATTGCTGGTGTTAAAGATTTGATAGAATCTTTTAAAATATTAAAAGGTGTTATATCTACTCTAAATACAACAATGGGAAAAGGCGTACTTGGTGCAGTAATATTAGCATTATCTACAATAGCAGCTGGATGGATGGCTATTAAAAATAAGACAGAAGAAGCAAAGAAAGAAGCAGAAGAATATCAACAAATTTTAGAAACAGCTGCTGGAACAATAGAAAAGTTCAAGAATGAAGATCTTTTAGCACAGCTACCTGATGATGTTAAGAAGAAATATACAGAAGCTAAGAGGCGTGTTACTGAGATTAATGAACAAATTGAAATTATGCATACGGAATGGCAAAAATATTTTAATAAGGGTGATCGTCTGAATATGAATGCCGCTGCACATCAATTAGATGATCTTAAAAACTATGTAAAAGAATATCAAGAATACATTGATAAAGTAGATAAAGCATTACCTGGATATATTAAGGCACAAGAAGATGCTGCAAAAGCTGTTGAAAAGAGAAAAGAAGACGAGCTAGCAGTATTAAGGGCAGAAACTAAAGATTATCTAAATCCATTTAAAGATATAAAGAAGAATAAAACTGAAGCTGTTAATCCAGGTGCTGCACCTACAGAAGATGAAGATACATCCGAAGAAGAAAAGAGAATAGAAAAGCTAATGACATTATTAGCTGAATATAAAGAATTAAAGAATAGATTATTTCCGCAAACAGAACATCAGCAACTTCAAGAACAATATAAGGCTGATCTTGATTTATTAGCATCATTATATGAAAATAAATTGATGACAGAAGAAGAATATCTTAAACGGAAATATGAATTACAACAATATTATAAACAAAAGGAAGATGCGCTTGTTGAAGCGTCACAACTAACGTAGATGCAAGATGCTGCATAGACATTATCAAATATATCTAGTGTTTTTTCATCAATAGCAAGTGCAATGGATGAAGCTGATGAAAAACAACGTAAAGCTATGTTAGCATTTCAAGCTGCAAGTATTGTGACTTCCACTATTTCGGGTGCATTAATGGCATATACCGGTGCAGCAAGCAATGAGGGTCTTAATGCTATTCCGGTTGCAGGTCCTGCCATTGCACAAGCAACTGGTATTACCAATATGATAGCAGTGATCGCATCTGGTGCTGCCCAATTAGCTAATCTTAGAACAAAAGGAAATAGTGATAGTGCTACATTATCAGGTGTTTCTGCTGCAGTTGCAACAAATACATTGACTACTCCAACACAATATAGTTCAGCTATTGAAGGTGCAAATATTGAAGAATCTATTACAGATACAAAAGTTTATGTTGTTGAATCAGATATACAATAGGCCGGTAATAAAGTGTCTGTATAGGAGAGAGAAAATAGATATTAATCAATAATTTGTTAATTTTTTAAATAAAATTTGTATTATATATATAGATATGAATATTCCAGTTTATTATGTGACATATGGTGATTTGTCTGTTTTATCATTAGTTGAAAAACCAGCTATAGAGACAGATTTTCAGATATTTTCAGAGCAAAAGGCAGTAAAGTTTTCTTTAGATGAAGAAAAGCATATAGCATTTGGTCCTGCTATGATAGCCGATAAACCTATTTATCGTATAGCAAAAGATGGACAACCATATTATTTAGTCTTTACTGCGGATATCATAGAAAAGATGGTATTAGATGCAGAAAAAGAAAATCATTTATCATTTAGCTTAGAACATTCTGGACAACCACTTCCTGTAGATAAAGTTTATATGATAGAATCTTTTATATCACGTCCTGGATTGGTGCCTGAAGAATTTTCAGATATTGCATTAGGAAGTTGGTATGTTTCTTTAAAGATTGAAGATGATCAAATTTGGGAAAATTTAAAAGCAGGCAAATATAATGGATTTTCTATAGAATGTATGGTAGATCTTAAAGAATAGTCTGAATCATTAGATGACTTGATTAATAATATTTTGGACTGATGTATTAGTTTGAAAGTTTCAAAATTTAAATATATTATTAAATGAACAAAAAGAATTTTATTAAATTAGCTAGATTAGTTGCTAAGTTTGCTGAAGTTTCTACAGATAAAGGTATTCTCATTTATGATGGTGAATTATCAGAAGGTGTAGAAGTTGTAAATGAAGATGGTGAAAATCCAGAAGATGGTGAATATGCACTTGAAGATGGTACTATTTTGGTAGTTTCTGAAGGCAAAGTTTCTGAAATCAAAAAAGCAGAGAATCCTGCTGAAGAGGAAGTTAAAGAAGAACCCATTGAAGAAGAAGCGGTTCCAGAAGTTCCCGCCGAAGAGCCTATTGTTCCAGATGAGAAAGATGCACTCATCTCTGAATTACAAGCAAAAATTGCTGAATATGAAGCACATATTACAGAATTAGAAAATAAAGTTAAAGAATTGGAAGACAAAGCTGAAGCGCCAAAGGAGGACGCAGTTTCTCTTGCAGCTGTTGCACAACCAAACTCATATAAAAATAGTGGCGCACTAAAATATTTTCAAAATTAATTAATTATTATTTATGGCTATTAATGTTGAAGCACTTCCCGCATATGTGGAAGAAAAAAAACTTGGTTTAATCCGTAAGGCTGTTATTGGTGCACGTACAGCAGCTGAAGTTAATCTTCAAACTGGTGTTAAAGGTGATACTGCACTTAATCTTTTAGTTACCGATGTAACTCTTCAAGATGGATCAAATTGTGGTTGGAACGAAGCTGGTACTTCCACTATTTCACAACGTATTTTGAAGGCACATCCATACAAAGTAAATATGAGTTTTTGCGATAAGAAACTCTTGGCTACCTGGATGAATTATGATGTTCGTTTAGCTGCTGGGCAAAAAACACTTCCATTTGAAGAAGATTTTGTTAATGGTATTGTTGAAGATGTTCAAAGCAAACTTGAAGTTGCTATTTGGCAAGGTACTGATGGGTATCAAAGTATTCTTGATGCTGCAACTCTCGCAGGTACTTATTCAGCAAGTGCGAGTGATTCTGCAACAAAAATCATCAATGAGACTTATGCATTACTTCCTAGTGCTGCATTTGAAAAAGGTGATGTGATATTGTTCGTTGGTTCTGATACATACAGAAAATACATCCAAGAATTAATTGCTAATGGTAACTTAGTAATCACTAATGTAATCAATGATGTTGCACAACCAAGTTCTGTACTTATTCCTGGCACTAACGTACGCGTTATTCCTGTAACTGGTCTTGATGGTCAAACTTATAAAGCTGTTGCATCGTATCGTGATAACTTTGTATATGGTACTGATCTTGTTGATGATGCAGAGAAATTTGATTTCTGGTATTCTCAAGACAATCGCGAATTTAGACTTGCAATTGAGTTCAATGAGGGAGTTCAAATTGCATTCCCTGATCTTGTTGCAGTAGCAAAACTTGCGTAAATCTAATTTTTATTGGAGAATAATAATTCGGTTATTCTCCAATATTTAAAACATTAAAATTTATTTGAATCTAATTTATATGGCAGTACAAAGTTGTAAATCAGTAACTGTAAATGCAATAGATGCACGCTGTGAAGGTTCTGTAGGTGGTATTAAAGAAGTATATGTTATTGCTGCTGAAGATGTCTCTAAAGTAACAGTAGATGATGCCACTGGAAATATCAAAGAGGTAACATTGGCAGGGACAAATAAATTCCAAAAATGGTTATTTAGGCCAAATACAGGAAGTTATACATCTACAAGATCTGGTGATCTTACTACAGGAAATAGCACAGTAACTACTGACGTTGCATTACAGTTCTCAAAAGCAGAAGCTGAAAAACGTTTAGCTATTCAATCTATGATAAATGGTGGTGCTTGCATAATCATCAAAGATATGTATGGACAATATTTATTATTAGGTATTGGTGAAGGCCGAAATGAAGTTTATATCACAGATGCAGTAATGCAATCTGGTACATCAAATTCAGATCTAAGTGGTTTCACATTGACATTTGAAGAAATTGCAATGGAATTTCCACATTTCTTATCTGCAGATTTGGATATTTCTACATTAGTTGCATAATTTAAACAAAAACTTAGGAAAATTGGACGAATTATTCCAAAATTTGAAGAATAATTTGCCCAATTTTTGTATTATATATATAGAATATGATTTATTTAGATAGTGAAAATATTATTATTCCAATAGTAAATAAAGTTATTGGTAATAGAATTAAATTTATTAATCAAGTTACAAAGGCTGAAACTGGTACATCTTTATCTAATGATGGTGTAAAATATACATTAGATCTTATTCCTAATATAGTTGGACAATTTGATTATTATATTTATAATAGTGAAGATGAAAATACCATTCTTCAAAGTGGTATAGCATCCTATTTAAATGATAGAGAATCAACTTCATATTCGTCAAATATAAATATCAAGACTTATAATGGATAATAAAGAATTATAGAATTTTGCCTGCGTGAATTATAGGCCAGCGCCTATTCCTGATACATATGACTTCAAAGGCGCACAGGAATATATTAAATGGGGAGAAGACAATAAGTTTCCTATTTATCTATTTGATAATTATTTGAAGAATAGTAATCTTCAATCAGCCGTAAATACCTTATGTGATTATATTATTGCAGATGGAATAGACACCGATTTTGATAGATTATCGGATAATGGACTTTCTTTATCAGATATCTTAGCAAAATCTGTATTTGATTATATTCTATTTGGTGGATTTGCACTTGAAGGTATTCGAAATTCCAAGGGTGATATAGTTAGATTAAATTATATTAATGTGCAGAATGTTCGTGTTAATGAAGAGTTAACTATTGCCTATTTATCAAATAATTGGAATAATTGGAATCGTAAGGCCTTGTATAAACTTCCATTATGGAATCCAAATGAAAATCAAGATCATTTTATCTTTTATTTTAGAGGACAAATAACCAGGAATATTAATCCTGTACCTATGTATGTAAGTTCTCTCAAATCTATAGAGATATTAAATCAAACAAGAAACTTCCATTTGCATAATTTGCAGAATAATTTTTCTGGGTCTGTAGTTGTTGCCCTCAATGGTACACAAATTAAATCATCCGAATTACAAGAGATCAAAGCCCAACTTGAAGGTGAATATACAGGGTCTGAAAATGCAGGCAAGGTGATGCTCATCAATAATACCAATGATACCGGTAAAATTGAAGTAACAAGATTAACCCCTGATAATGCGGGTGATCTATATACCCAACTTCAAGAATCATCTGTTGATGATATATTTGTTGCATTCCGTATGAATCCTATATTAGTTGGCAAGAATGTCAATACAGGATTTTCCAAATAGGAATTCCAACAAGCTTATGCATTATTTAATAGCACAGTGATTATTCCTATTAAGAAGATATTTGCCAAAGAACTTGGTAAATTGGGAGTTCATTTAACATTTAAAGGATTTAAAATAAATTGGTCTGAAGACGATGACAAATAAGATATTATTGATAAGTGAAGATACATTAAAGAAACAAAGTTCATTGGGTGCAAATCTTGATGGTGTATATTTATATCCAAGTATTTGCTTAGCGCAAGATCTTGATTTAACAAATATTATTGGTCCAGCATTAGTTAACAAATTATGCCAAATGGTAGAAACAAATACATTAACAGATAATTATAAAAATTTACTTGATGTATATATTGCGCCATATCTAGTGTGGGCTGTTTCCGCAAATATTATTCCATTAATAAACTATAAACTTCAAAATGCAGGTGTTTCTGTAAATAACGATACATAGAGATCAACATTAGATGTAAATTATTGTAAATCTTTGCAAAGGCAACTTGAAAACTATGCAGATGCATATGCAACTAAGATGAAGCATTATTTAGTTCATAATACAGATAAGTTTCCTGAATATACACAATATATAAATTGTGAAGGTGCTGAAGAACCAAATAGATGTGGAATAGTTTTTGACGGTGGAAATGTTTATGATTATAGATATAAATAATATTTTATAAATAATGAATTATTTTGAATTAGTAACAAATATATTAAATACAGCTAGGAAACATAAATATATTCAAGAAGTATATTATGGTGATATATATGAATTCGAAAATCTTCCCAATAGAAAATATTCGAATTTTGTTTTAACTATTTAGAATAATACAACAGATAGTGATCTAACAACATATACATTTAATGCATTTGTGACAGATAGACTAACGGATGATAGATCAAACTTATTGGAAGTTCAAAGTTTATCTAAGACTATTCTTGAACAAATCTTAGCTGAATGCTTTGATAGTTTAGACAGCACTAGCTACACTTTTTGGACAGAGAAGTTCAATGACTTATGTGCAGGATGCTATGTGACATTCTCAGTGACTCTTCCAAAAGAGATTATATGTGTTGATGATAGCTTATTCGATGAAGTTGTCAAAGAGATATAACTTGGTTAGATTTATCTAATTGGGAAGAAATCGATAAATAATAATTAAAAATATAAAAATATTAAAAATAATTAAATTAAAAGATGACTTTACAAGAATTTAAGCAAGCCTTAAGGTATAATTACTTTACCGATAATTTACGATATAGCATTTTATCTGATACCTTTTTTATCTATGAAGGTTTTGATAGTGATATTATACTTGCATCTTTTCAAGCAGATAATTGGAATTCATTATTAAATCAATACAGGACTTATCTTGGAACTGTTGAACATAATGATTTAAATCTTCCAATTATGCAGTACCTTACGTACGGAGATTACGAAACAGTAGAACTTCCATTGACTATTAGCAGACAAATAAAAATGCTAGGTGGTGCAATAGGGCTTTGTCCATTGAATGATGAAACTGCAGTGTATAATTATGATGACTATGTGAAAATATTATTAGATAAGAGTGCTGGAAAATCTTATGAAGCTGTAATAGATGTAAAAGCAGGAGAGCAGTACCGCATTAAAATTAAGGGCAGAAAATTTTCTGCAGATGAGGCATCTCTGAATATTATAACATCACTAACTGATTATGGTAAGTATGTTGAATATATCGACATTGATATGAAACTACATAAAAAAGATAATAACCCTTGGGAAGTTATTTGTCCAGATACGATATTTACGCCAACTGAGGATGGCAAAGCAAGAATAGGAATTAAAATTCAAATAATTGCAGATAATGTTGATGTAACCAAGAATGCAATTGGCGTTATATCTATTACAGATAGTGCTGGTAATGTAATTGCATCATCAAAAGAATGAAAATAAATAAAAATTTATTTAATTTATGTAGAAATATCAAACTTTTATAGAAACTATCACTGATGTAATTGCTAATTATATACCTGGTACATTAAAATATATATCAGTGCCTGAAGATATATTATCATTTACAGCTGCAAAAGAATTTCGCTATGGAATGAGAGCCCAAAGTGAAGTTCAAGATAATTATATTATTTATAAAATGCAATGTGCTTATTCTTGTGAAAAGCATTCATATGGCAGTAATGCATATTATATATCTGAGAGTGATGCAAAAGAACAAATCGACTCTTTTTTCACTAATTTAACTACAGATTATAATCAATATAAATATGAGCTAAGATCTTTTAAAGCAGAAACAAATGATAATTATTCTTACGCATTAGCATATTTTGATGTTTATGAGCCAGCAGAAGTGATCTCATTATCAAATAATCTTGAAATATCTGCTAATGGTACATATATCATTGGTGATAAAGTTTTAAATGTTGAAGTTCCTCCAACTATAGAATATCAAACTATTGAAGGATCTTCATCTTCAGTTCCTACTGATTTAAATATTGAAATTGAAGGTAATAGAGAATATACAGTAACAGCAAATGGTACATATTCTATTCATCCATCTGATAATTATGATGTTATGACTTCTGTTACATTAGATGTGAATGTACCAACAGAATTAAATCTTCAAAGTTTAGGTACTATATCTATTATATCAAATGGGACAGCACAATATACACCAGGAGAAAACTATGATGGATTTGATGCATTCACTATAAATACAAATATTCCTATTAAATCAGAGACTTCTTTATCTGCAACGGGAAATGGTACATATACACCGGATGATGGTACTGTATATAATAAGGTAACTGTAAATGTTCCAAGTGATGCAAAAACTGAAGAATCTTTAACTATTACAGCAAATGGTACATATACACCAGATGATGGTAAAGTTTACAATAAAGTAACTGCTAATATTCCAAGTGATAAAAAGACGGAGACAACTTTGACGGCAACTGCAAATGGAAACTATACACCTATAGAAGGTACTGTATATAATTCTGTAACTGTAAGTGTTCCGAGTGATGCAAAAACTGAAGTTTCTTTAATTGCAACTGAAAATAAAACATATACACCAACAACTGGATCTGTATATAGTTCTGTAGATGTAAATGTTCCTGGTAAAACTGAAGAATCTTTAACTATTACAGCAAATGGTACATATACACCAACAACTGGATCTGTATATAGTAAAGTAACTGCAAATGTTCCTGGTAAAACTGAAGAATCTTTAACTATTACAGCAAATGGTACATAT
>CAVCAD010000155.1:0-11704 GCA_963600145.1 Bacteroidaceae bacterium | reverse complement strand
GTATAAAATTAATTAAATTTAGTAATATATTTTTAATATTAATATCTATTATAGGATCTATTTTTATATATTTTTATACTTTATATAAGAATAAATGTTTATTTGATGTATTTGGTTATTATAAAGATTAATTTACAATAAAAATTTAAAATGATATATTATTTATAGGTGATAAAATTGAAAAAAGTAGTACTTATTGATGGAAATAATTTGATATTTAGAAGTTATTATGCTACTGCATATAATGGTAATTTAATGAAAAATTCAAAAGGACAACCAACAAATGCATTATTTGGTTTTGTTAATATGATAAATAAAATTATTAATGAAGAAAAACCAGAATATATACTTGTTGCATTTGATAAGGGTAAGAACTTTAGACATAAAATGTATGATGGATATAAAGATGGAAGAATAGATACTCCTCAAGATTTACTATATCAATTTCCATATGCTAAAAAAATATTAGATGCTCTTGGAATAAAACATTTTGATATTGATGATTATGAAGCTGATGATATTATTGGTACAGTAGCAAAATTAATAGATAAAACTTGTGATTATCAAGGATTAATTATAAGTAGTGATAAAGATTTACTTCAGTTAATTAGTGATAAAATAAAAGTAAAATTATTAAAAATGGAATCTTTTATATTAATGGATAAAGAAAAATTTAAAGAAATTTATCATGTAGAACCAATTAATATGATTGATTTAAAAGCACTTTGGGGAGATAAATCTGATAATATACCAGGTGTTAAAGGAATTGGTGAAAAAGGAGCAATTTCTTTACTTGAAAAGTATAATACAATAGAAAATTTATATGAACATATTGATGAAATTAAAGGAAAAATAAAGGAAAAATTAATAAATGATAAGGATAATGCATTTTTTTCTAAAAAATTAGCTACTATTTATAAAGATGTACCTCTTGATTTTTCTATTGAAGATACAAAGAAAAATCAGATAAATAATGATGAATTAATTAATATTTATAAAGAGTTAGAATTTTATTCATTTATAAAAAAGATTAATATTAGTAATAATGTTATAGTTAATAATAGTTATGAGTTATGTAATGATTTATCTAAATTAAAAGATGATTTTGCATTTTATATTGAACTTGATAACTTAAATTATCATAGAGCAGGTTTTATTGGATGTAGTATATATGATGGAGAACATATGTATTATTTATCATATGAAGAAGTAATAAATAATAAAGAAATATTTAAAAAAGCAAAAATTACATATGATTTAAAAAAAGCAATAGTATTTTTTAAAAATATAGATTTTACTAATGTAGAATTTGATACTTATATTGCTTCTTATTTATTAAATTATAATGTTAAAGAAGATATAGCTTATTTAGCTAATATGGATAATTATGAAATTAAATTTTATCAAAATATTATTAATGAATATAAAATTAATTCTATAGATGATGTTAAAAAGAATATATGTAATAAAAGTAAATATATATACGCATCTTATAATAAATTTAAAACTCAAATAGAAAAAGAAAATATTACAAATTTATTTTATAATATAGAAATGCCTTTAGTATTTGTTCTTGCTGATATGGAAATAACTGGTATTAAAGTAGATAAAAATATAATACTTCATCAAAAAAAAGAATTAGAAGATAAAATAGATGATATAACTAAAAAAATATATAAAGAAGCAAATGAAGAATTTAATATAAAATCACCTAGTCAATTATCATATATTTTATTTGATAAGTTAAATCTTCCTCATGGTAAAAAGAAAGGTAGAAATGGATATTCTACTAAACATGAAAAACTTATTAAATTAGTTGGTGTTCATCCTATAATTGATTTAATTCTTGAATATAGAAATTTAATTAAAATATATTCTAGTTATACTGATTCATTAATTAAATATATAATGCCTGATGGTAAAATACATACTATATATAAACAATGTTTAACTAGAACTGGAAGATTATCAAGTATTGAACCAAATCTTCAAAATATACCTATTAGAAATGAAGAAGGAAAGAAAATTAGAAAAGCTTTCATCGCAGGTGAAGATGAATATATATTTTCTTCTGATTATAGTCAAATAGAACTTAGAGTACTTGCTCATATATCTAATTGTATTGAACTTAAAGATGCATTTTTAAAAGGAGAAGATATACATACTACAGTTGCTAGTGACATATTTGAAACAGAAGCATATAATGTAACTCCTAATATGAGAAGAGCAGCTAAAGCAGTAATATTTGGTATTGTTTATGGAATTAGTGGATTTGGCCTTGGAGAGAATTTAGATTTACCTATAAATGAAGCATCTAAATATATTGATAAATATTTATCTCTTTATCCAAATGTAAAAAAATATATGGATGATATTAGTGATTTTGTAATGCAAAATGGATATGTAACAACTATTACTAATAGAAAAAGGTTAATAGAAGAAATAAATAATACAAATTATTTAATTAGAAATATGGGAAAACGTATGGCATTTAATACACCTATTCAAGGTAGTGCTTCTGATATTATAAAAAAAGCAATGGTAGATATATATAAGAAATTAAATGATGGTGGATATAAAAGTAAATTAATTATTCAAGTACATGATGAATTAGTTTTACTTGTTAAAAAAGATGAATTTTCTTCTGTTAAAAAAATAGTAATGGAAACTATGGAAAATGCCTTTACTTTAAGTGTTCCACTTAAAGTAGATGAGAATTATGGTAGTAACTGGTATGATTTAAAATAGAATTATAAGTAAGTTTTTTTGTAAAATTTTAAAAATTAATAGACTTTTAAAAATTGCTATTTTATAATATTAAGTCAAGTGGGAGGTGCACTATGATTAGAAGTAATTTACCTGTTATTTTATTAAAAGGATTAGTGCTACTTCCATATGAAGAAGTAAGAATTGAACTTAATAATGATATAAGTAAAAAAGTAGTTGAAATTTCAAAACTTTATCATGATAATGAGGTTTTAATAGTTTCTCCTACTAATGAACTTGAAGAAAATCCAGATGTTAGTGATTTACCTAAAATAGGTGTTGTAGGTATTATAAAAAGTGCTATTGAACTACCAAATGGACTTACTAGAGTAGTTATAGTTGGTCAAAATAGAGTAAAAGTATTTAGTTATGTAAATTATTCTAATGAAAAAGATGTTCTTGAAAGTATTATTGAAGGACTTGAAACTAAAGATGAAAGTGAAATAGAAACATCTGCGATATTAAGAAAATTACTTAAGGAATTAGATTCTTATATAAATAAAAATTCTTATATATCAAATTCAATAATATCTCAAGCTAAAAGTATTACTGATTTAAGTAAATTAACTGATTTAATAGCTAATTTTTTACCACTTTCTTTTGAAAAGAAAGTAAATTTGGTTCTTGATGCAAGTCCTATCAGTAGAGGAAAATTTTTAATAAAAGAACTTACTATTGAAAATGCAGTTGTAGAACTTGAAAATAAAATAGAAAGTGATCTTCAAACATCTCTTGATTCAGCACAAAAAGAATATATATTAAAAGAAAAAATTAAATTAATTAAAGAAGAACTTGGTGAAGAAGATAAAAAAGAAAGTGATATTGATATTTTTAAAAAGAAATTATCTTCAAGTAAAATGCCTTTAAAGATAAGGAAAAAAGTAGAAAAAGAAATAGAAAGATATTCATTAACTCCTGATATTTCACCTGAGGTAAGTGTTATTAGGAATTATATAGATCAATTTTTAAATTTTCCATGGGGTATTTATACTAAAGATGAAAAAAATATTAATAAAATATTAGATAAATTAAATTTAAATCATTATGGTATGTTAGAGGCTAAAAACAGAATAGTTGAGTATATAGCAGTTAAGTCAAGAAGTGAAAATGTTCTTACTCCAATAATATGTTTAGTTGGTCCACCTGGTGTTGGAAAAACTACATTTGCTGAAAGTATTGCATCTGCTTTAAATAGGAATTTTGTTAAAATTTCTCTTGGAGGTATGAGTGATAGTGCAGAATTAACTGGTCATAGAAGAACTTATATTGGGTCAAATCCTGGTAAAATAATTACATCATTAATAAAAGCAGGTAGTAGTAATCCAATATGTTTACTTGATGAAATAGATAAATTAACTAAAGATTTTAAAGGTGATCCTGCAAGTACATTACTTGATGTACTTGATAATAGTCAAAATTCAAAATTTGTAGATAATTATTTTGATGAAGAAGTAGACTTAAGTAAAGTATTTTTTATACTTACTGCTAATGATCCTAATAATATACCTCTTGCTTTATGTGATAGACTTGAATTTATTTATATTACTGGATATACAGATAAAGAAAAACTATCTATAGCTAAAGATTATTTGATAAAAAGGTCTCTTATAAATAATGGTATTACTCATGATGAAATTAAATTTTCTGATCAAGCAATTCAAATAATGATTAATAATTATACTAATGAAAATGGTGTACGAGAACTTACTAGAATAATAGATAAAGTTATTAGAAAAGTAATTACTGATTATTTAAAGTCAAATATAGAACTTAAAGATATAGTTATAGAGAAAGAAGATATTTATAAGTATTTAAAAAAACCTATATATATTAAATCAAAAACATCAAATATAACTTCACCAGGTAGAGTAGTTGGACTTGCTTATTTACCAAATGGCGGTAGTACTATAGAAATAGAAACTATATGTTATAAAGGAAATGGAAAAATAAAAACAACAGGTCATCTTGGAGATATGGTTAATGAAAGTATTGATATATCTTTAAGTTATATTAAAAGTAATTGTGATAAATTTAATATAGATAGTCATATATTTACTAAAAATAATTTTCATATTAATTTTAGAGAAGGGGCAGTATTTAAAGATGGACCATCTGCTGGTATTACTATAACAACTTGTTTATTATCATATTTATTAAATAAAAAAATTCCATCTAATATTTCTATGACAGGAGAAATAACATTAAATGGTGATGTTCTTAAAATAGGAGGACTTAAAGAAAAATCTTTAGCAGCTATTAGAATGGGAGTAGATACTATTTATTTATCAGAAGAAAATAAAACAGATGTTTTAGAATTAGAAGATGAAATTAAAAATAATATAAACTTTATATTTGTAAATAATTATATTCAAATATATGAAAGTTTATTTAAATAAAGTAAAAGGAAGGTTTAAATCTTCCTTTTAATTATGATTTACGTTTAAAAATCCAGCTCCAAATACAACAACTAGTAGTATAAATAGAACTAGTATTATCGCAGCACCATATCCGTTTGAGGCTGAATTATAAGTTGGATAATATGCTGTATAAGGGTTCATGTTTCCATATCCACCGTTGTATCCACCATAGTAATACATAAATTTCCCTCCTTTACTACTAATATAAAATATGTATTTTTTTATTTTATTTACATTTATTTCGCCTAATTTTAATAATAATCTTTAAGTTATAAATAATATTTGCTAAAATATAGTATAGGGAAGGAAAATATGAAGAAAGTAACTCTTTTTTCTTATATGGATAAAGTTCTATTATTTTTATCAATTGCTTTTAGTTGCGTTGGTGTTGTTTTAATATTATCTGCATCAAGTATCGCAGCAGTATTAGAATATGAAACTAGTCCTTATATGTTTTTTGCAAAACAAATTATATATTCACTAATTGGATATATAGCTGGTTTTATTATGATTAAATTTCATTTAAAATATTATAAAAAAATATCTAAATATTATAAAAAATTATCTATAATATATTTACTAGGTGTTATATTATTACTTATATATTTACTTTTATATGGAAAAATTACTAATAATGCAAAAAGTTGGATAAGATTAGGACCAATTAGTATACAACCTAGTGAATTTGCTAAGAGTGCTATTATATTATATATGGGATACTTTTTTGGAGATGAAAATTATAAAACAAAAGGTAAATATGCTTTCTTGATACCTATTATTGTTTCAATGATTGTATTTGTATTAGTTGCTTTACAACCAGACTTAGGAACTGCGGTTATAATTGCTGCGATAGCATTTTTCATATTTTTAAGTGTACCTTTAAAATTTAATAAAGAAGCCTCCACATTTAAAATTTTAGCAGGAGCAGTAGGTGTAATCATATTAGTAGTATTTTTAAAAGGGGATAAATTTTTATCATTCTTAACTGATGCACAAATAAGTAGACTTACATATAAAGAGCCGTGCACTAGATATACAGATGAAACAGGATATCAAGTTTGCAATGGATTTATAGCTATTCATAATGGTGGATTAACAGGACTAGGATTAGGAGCATCAACTCAAAAATATATGTATTTACCAGAATCACATACAGACTTTATTTTCCCAATAATAGTTGAAGAACTAGGAGTTATATTTGGAGTAATCTTAATAATATGTTATTTAATAATGTTATATAGAATATTTATAATAGCTAAAAGTACATATAGACTTAGTAATTCTATTATTTGCTATGGAATAATTATATATATTTTATCTCATTTACTTTTAAACTTTGGTGGTATTTTAGCACTTATTCCATTAACTGGAGTACCACTTCCATTTTTAAGTTATGGAGGTAGTTTTAATTTAAATGTAATTATATCAATGTTTATTGTTCAAATAATTTGTATTGAAAATAATATGACTAAACAAAAAATAGAAATTAAAAAAATATAATATTTTAAGGAGGGCTTATGAATAATTATGTAATTGATTATGATAATGAAAATTATTATAAAAAATTAGAAAGAAGTTTAAGAAAATATAATAAGCTTGCATATGAAAAATTAGTGTTTGATTTTTATCCATCTTTTAAAGAAGGTAAATTTTTAGGAGACATAATACTTAAAAAAGGAGAAAATAATATAATAAAATATGAATTAAAATTACCTACGGATGATTTATTTCAAAAAATACATGGTGATTTTAAATTAATATACACTGTATATAAAGATAAAAAAATTGTTATGTTAAATTCGTTAGATCCAAAAGAAATATTAATGGATGGACACAAATCAGAATTAACTTCTTATAAAGGTGTTATGATATCAAAAACAAATGCACAAAAAGATATGTTTAAAATAAATTTATTAAACATGTTAAATGATGATAAATAGTTGATATTAACTATTTGTTTTGATATAATCGAAAGTACTTAGTTTAGGAGCAGTAAGTAATATTAATATAATATTAGAGAACTAATGGTTGGTGAAAATTAGTTGTTGTATTACTGAAATTTCGCCTAAGAATATACTTAAGTATGTGTAGTTTACAATATAAAACTAAATAAGTGCATAAACTTTATGAATTAAGGTGGTACCGCGGAATATTTTCGCCCTTAAGTTATAAAGTTTTTAATTTGGAGGTATTTATGAAAGAAGAAATAAAGAAAAAATTAAATGAATTTGAAAATTTAAAAGTTACTTCTTTAAGTGAACTTGAAATAGTTAAAAATAATTATTTAGGAAAAAAAGGTATTCTTAATGAATTTTTAAGTAAATTTAAAGAACTTTCTAATGAAGAAAAAAAGGAATATGGAGCTCTTATTAATGAATTTAAAACTAAAGTATCTAGTAAAATAGATGATACTAAATCAAAGTTAGAAGAAGAAATAAGAAATGCTAAACTTGAAAGTGAAAAGGTAGATGTTACATTACCAGGAGATTATTATAAAATTGGAAGACCAGGTATTTTAGAACATGTAATTGATGAACTTGAAGAGTTATTTATATCTTTAGGTTTTGATATTATGGAAGGACCTGAAATAGAAAAAGATTTATATAATTTTGAAATGCTTAATTTACCTAAAGGACATCCCGCTAGAGATGCACAAGATACTTTTTATATAACTGAAGAAACTTTACTTAGAAGTCAAACTAGTCCAGCACAAATTAGAGCTATGCTTGCAAATAAAGATAAAACACCAATTAGAATGGTATGTGCAGGTAAAACATATAGACGTGATAATGATGATTCAACTCATTCTCATCAATTTACTCAAATGGAAGGATTAGTTATTGATAAAAATATTTCACTTACAGATTTAAAAGGTACTCTTGATATTGTAGTTAAAAAATTATATGGTGAAAATGTTGAAAGCAGATTTAGGCCTTCATTTTATCCATTTACTGAACCAAGTGTTGAACTTGATATTACATGTTTTAATTGTAATAAAAAAGGTTGTCCTCTTTGTAAAGGAACTGGTTATATTACAGTAGGTGGAGCAGGTATGGTTCATCCTAATGTATTAAGAAACTGTGGATATGATCCAAAGAAATATACTGGTTATGCTTTAGGAATGGGTATAGAAAGATTATCAATGATTAAATATGGCATAAATGATATTAGAGTTTTTTATACAAATGATTTAAGAGTTAATTCATTTGATAAGAGGGAGGAGTAGTAAATGAAAATAAGTACAAATTGGCTTAAAGAATTAGTAAATTTAGATGGTATTTCACTTACAGAACTTGCTGATAAAATAACAAACGCAGGTGTTAATGTAGAAAATGTAAGTACTGGTTTAGATACTACTAACTTAGTTGTAGGTAAAATAATTAGTTGTAAAAATCATCCTGATTCAGATCATTTACACTTATGTAAAGTTGATATTAAAGATGAAGTACTTGATATAGTTTGTGGAGCACCTAATGCAAGAGAAGGAATAAATGTAATAGTTGCTAAAGTAGGAGCAGTCTTACCAGGTGATTTTGAAATAAAAGAAAGAACAGTAAGAAATGAAAAATCTAAAGGTATGTTATGTTCACTTACAGAACTTGGTTTAGATGATCCATCACCTGATGGAATATATGAATTACCAGAAAATGCTGCATCTGGTGATAAAATTGATAAATATATTAATGCTAGTGATAGAGTTTACACACTTGATCTAAACCCAAATAGAAATGATTGTTTATCTCATTTAGGTTTTGCTTATGAAGCTGCTGCCGCAGTAAATAGAAAAGTTAATTCAATTGATTTATCATATAATGAATCTTCTAAGTATACTAAAGATGAAGTAGATGTAAAAGTAGAAACTGATAGATGTAAATTATATCTTGCTAAAAAAGTAAAAAATGTTGTTGTTAAAGAAAGCCCTGATTTTATTAAAAATAGACTTATTTCATCTGGAATGAGACCAATAAATAATGTTGTTGATATATCTAATTATGTAATGCTATTATATGGTCAACCTCTTCATTTCTTTGATGCAAATAAAATAAATGGAAAAATTTTAGTTCGTGATGCAAAAAATAATGAAAAAACAATAACTCTTGATGAAAAAGAATTAACTCTTAATGATAAAGATATTGTTATTACTGATGGAAAAAATATAACTTGTATCGCAGGTGTTATGGGTTCAATAAATTCAAAAGTAGATGAAAATACTAAAGATATTGTTATAGAATCAGCTATATTTGATGCATTATCTATTAGAAATACTTCTATAAAATATAATTTAAGAAGTGAAGCTTCTTTAAGATTTGAAAAAGGATTAAACTATGAATATACTTTTGATGCTTTAAATTATGCTTGTCATTTACTTGAAAAATATGCTGATGCTACAGTACTAAAAGGTACAGTAGAATATAATAAACTTGATAAGAAAGAGAAAAAATGTAAAGTAACATTATCTGATATTAATAGAATTCTTGGTATAGTTTTAACTATGGATGATGTTAAAGATTCATTTGATAGATTAGGTTTTCCATATAAAGTAAAATATGAAGAATTTGATGTAGTAATTCCAAATAGAAGAATGGATGTTTCTATAATGGAAGATTTAGTAGAAGAAGTAGGAAGAATATATGGATTTCATAATATAAAAGGTACTTATCCATTATGTGAATTAAAAATGGGTAAATATAATCCTAGAATTAAATTTAGAAAAGATATAGATAAAAGAATGAGAGAACTTTCTTTAGATCAAGTAAGAACTTATTCTTTAATAACTAAAGAAAAAATAGATAAATATAATGTATATAATGAAAATATTATTAAATTAGATAGACCAATAAGTAATGATAGAACTCATATTAGATCAAGCTTAATTCCAAGTTTACTTGAAGTTATAAATTACAATATAAATCGTAATGTAAAATCAATGGGTATATTTGAAATAAGTAATACTTATGTATTTGATAAAGAATATATTGAACAAATGAAATTATGTATAATGATGTATAATAATGAAATAAATAGTACTTGGAAAAACTTAGTAAAAAAGAATGATTTTTATTCAATAAAAGGTAAAGTAGATGCATTATTTAGTTATTTAAATATTAGTGATGCTAGAATTAAGTATCAAAAGAATGAAAATATTAGTTTTTTAAATAAATATGTATGTGCTGATATAATAATAGATAATAATATAATTGGTTTTATTGGTAAATTTAATGATGATATTATTAAAGATTGTTATGTATGTGAATTAAATTTAGAAAAACTTTATGATATTAAATCTGAGAAATTAAAATTTATTGAACCTTGTAAATATCCAACAGTTAAAAGAGATTTAGCATTCTTAGTAGATAAAAATTTAGAATCTAAAGATATTATTAAAACTATTAAAGCAAATGGTGGTAAATATTTGAAAGAAGTAAATATATTTGATGTTTATGTATCTAAAGATAATAAATCTCTAGCATTTAATTTACTATATGAAGATAATACTAAAACTTTAGTTGATAGTGTAGTTAATGAAAGTATTGATAAAATAATAAAAGCATGTGAAACAAAACATAAAGCATTGCTTAGAGATAAGTAGGGGATATTTATGCAAAAAAAAATAAAACTAATATTATTTTCAATAATAACTTGTTTAATATTTATTACTAATGTAAATGCTAAAGAAGATGTAGTTATTAATAAATTATATATTAGAACTGAACCAGAACTCGCTGGTGCATTTGAAGTATATGAAGTAATTGAAGTTAAAGGAAATTATACTCAGTTTGATTTAGATTTATATTATAAAAATTTAGATGCACCAACTTTTACTGGATTAGATTCTGATTTAGAAAATAGTTCTATTTATAATGCAACTAAAATAACACTTGATGAAATTGGAATATTAAATATAGAAGAATTAAATTTTAATGATTTTATAGATAGTACAAGTAATTTTATAAGTGATAATGTTATATTATTTGAAGAAAGTGATAAGACATATAAAACTGAATTAGAAGATGATAAATTAAAATTACATATATATAATGATGATAATAAAGATGTTAATTATTACTATATAAAATATGTTATACATAATTTAATAGTAGAACATAATGATTATGCTGAATTAAAATATTATTATTTAGATGGAAATCTTAAATATGATATTAATGAACTTATGATACTTTGTGATCTTCCTTTTTCTGATCCTAATTTTAAAATATGGGTTCATGGACCTAAAAATGGTGAGGCAATTAAAATAGAAGAGGGTAATGGAGCATTTTTAACTTTTACTAATGTAAAAAAATATACAAAAATAGATGTAAGAGTATTATATGATTTAAGTTTATTTCCAATAAATATAAATGAAAGTAAGAAAAGTAATTTAGATAGTCTTTCTATAATAGAAAAAATAGAAGATGAAATATCAAAAAATACAGATAAAAATAATCGTATTTATAATATAATATATTATTTAATAATTATTATAACAACTATTTATTTTATATTACTTATAGTAGCATCAG
>CAVCAD010000154.1:0-2271 GCA_963600145.1 Bacteroidaceae bacterium | reverse complement strand
TTAGTGATAAAATCTGCTAAAATGGTGGTATAATTATAGATAGAAGTTATAGATAAATAGTAATTTTTTGTGTAGAGATTTTTTAGAAGTTTTTGTCAGAAATCCAAAAAAAGTATTACGTAAAAATAAAATTTATGGTAAAATAATATTTGTATCGAGTAGCGAAAGCGTAAGTCCAGAGAAAGGCTTACGTTTTTTTTGTCTCGAAAACAGAAGGAGTGTGTAAAATGGAAGGAACACAAAAAAATAAAATGGCAGAAGCACCAATGAAAAAATTATTATTAAAAATGGGTCTGCCAATGATTATTTCTATGGTACTACAAGCATTATACAATGTCATTGATAGTGTATTTGTAGCAAACATGGGAGAACAAGGGGCTATTGCAAACCAAGCATTGACATTAGCTTTTCCAATTCAAATTTTAATTATAGCAATTGGTGTTGGAACAGGAATAGGCCTAAATGCTTTATTAT
The DNA here is from genome assembly GCA_963600145.1 of Bacteroidaceae bacterium. Classification (GTDB taxonomy): domain Bacteria; phylum Bacillota_I; class Bacilli_A; order RF39; family UBA660; genus CAVCAD01. The sequence goes on along the minus strand of CAVCAD010000154.1, from coordinate 1,797 downwards.
CAAAAAGTTTAGGAGAAAAATATCAAGATAAAGTAAACAAAGTAGCTGGGAATGGAATATTTTTAAGTATATGTATATTTATAGTATTTTTGATATTTGGTTTATTTGGTTCTAAATGGTTTATTTCTTTATTTGCAGGTGGAAATCAAGAAGTAATATCAATGGGAACAACATACTTGAAAATTTGCACTTGCTTATCATTAGGTTCAATTGGATATACAGTGTATGAAAGATTTTTACAAGCCACAGGCAAATCAATGTTATCAACTATTTCACAAATATCAGGTGCTGTAGCAAACATTATATTAGATTATATATTTATATTTCCATTAGGAATGGGAGTAGCTGGTGCAGCTTGGGCAACAGTTATAGGACAATTTATTTCTTTATTTATAGCAATGTTTTTCCACTATAGCAAAAACAAAGAAATAAATGGAAATTTAAAATATATTAAACCTGAAATAGGTATAATTAAAGAAATATATAAAATTGGAATTTCTGCTGCAATCATGCAAGCATTATTATCTGTTATGATGGCAGGAATGAATGCGATTTTAGGAGGATCAAAAGCAGATCCTACAATTCTAGTTGGTTCATTTGGAATTTATTATAAGATACAACAAATAGCATTATTTTCTGCATTTGGATTATCTAATACTATAATTTCTATATTAGCTTTTAATTATGGTATGAAAGACAAGGAAAGAATAAATGACTGTATTAAATATGGACTTATTGATACTGCAATGGTAACATTTATTCTAACGATAATTTTTGAGATTTTTGCTAAACCACTATCAAGTCTATTTGCATTATCTGGTGGCACAAGTAGAGATATTATTGAGATTTGCACAATTTCTTTAAGAATTGCAAGCATAGGATATATTTTTATGGGATTTTCTGTTGCAGTACAAGGTATATTACAATCACTTGGATATGCAATAAGACCATTAATAATTTCATTATTAAGACTTGTAATATTTGTATTTCCAATAGCATATTTATTTACATTATCTGATAATGTAACAAGTATAGTTTGGTGGACTTTTCCAATAGCGGAAATTTTAACAAGTATAATTTCAGTATTTATATTAAAGAAAACATATAAAGAAAAAATTGTAATACTTGAGGAAACAATTAATAAAAATATTATAGATAATAAATTAGTAATTTCTATTTCAAGAGAACATGGAACTGGTGGAAAAGAAATAGCAAGAAAAGTGGCTCAAAAATTAGAATTAAAATTCTTTGATAAGGAAGAAATTAAAAAATTTGCAATTGAAAATTCACTAATTGAAAGCAAACATAATGATGATGAGATATATAAATTTTATTTATCTTTAGATGCAGAAAAAGATTCAATAATTAAACAAGCGGAAACAATAAAAATGATTGCATCTAAAAATGATTGTGTAATCGTTGGTAGATGTGCAGATTATATATTAAAAGAAAACCCTAATTTAATAAAAGTATTTTTGTATGCACCAAGTGAATATAGAATAAATAAAATTAAAGAAATGTATAATGATACTCACAAAGAGGCAGAAAAGCATATAGTTAAATCTGACAAATCTAGAGCTTCATATTACGAAATAATTGCAAATAAAAAATGGGGAGCAAAAGAAAACTATGACATTTGCATTGATTGTTCCATTGGAAATGAGAAGGTAGTAAATATTATTTGCGATTATATAAAAGAAAAAAATAAATAAGCTAATATTAAATAAATGTAATTTTGAAGAATCTAAATTGTACCTATTTTATTTATGTGTTAATCACCTCGACAAATTACAATTT
>CAVCAD010000153.1:0-9610 GCA_963600145.1 Bacteroidaceae bacterium | reverse complement strand
GTGCTATCAATTCTTATTTTGCACTTGCAAAATTGATTATAAAATATGGAAGAACTCTACCATACTCCTCTTTAAAGCCTTATAAATAAAGAGAAAAATGAATATTAATTAAAATCCATGTTTTGGATTTATACCAAAAATGTTGGATTGATCTTTGATGATTCAGATAGTGATAAAATCTGCCCAAATGATGGTATAATTATATATAGAAGTGAAAGATAAATAGTAAAAATTAAAATTAATTGTAAGATTCACCTGACAACCATCGTTATTATATTGTGAGAGCCAATGAAAATGCACTCAAATATGTTATTGGTTGTTAGGAGGTGAAAAAATGAAAAAAACAATAATTGCAATTTTACTAGTATTTGTTGCAGCAATAAGCTTAACAGGATGTGGCTTTACTACCAAGCCAAATAATAAAACAGCTGAAGTTGTTGTCGATATTGCCGGAGGTATTCCTTATGAATGGGTATATTCAATAGAGGATGCTAAAGTAGTAAAATATAAAGATATGACTGAAAAATCAGGAGAAACTATGGGAAGTAATACTGAACAGCATTATATTTTTGAAGGGTTAAAGGAAGGTAAAACTACAATTAAATTTGAATTAAAAAGCATAACTAACGATTCAATAGAAGAAACTAAAAATTATGATGTTGTAGTAGATAAAAATTTAAAAGTTACAATTACTGAAAAATAGTATTTGTAAAATAATAGCAGGTTCTAAATAATCTGCTTTTTTATGTTAAAATATAATTAAATAACAAGTTTTGTGTAAGATTTTAGTGCTTTATATCGTTAATATATACGAGTGCATAGTTAGGAGGCTTTTATGATGGAAGATTTAGATATAGTTAATCTTATCTACAATAGAGATAATTTTGGAATTGAAGAATTAAAAAACAAGTATAATCTGTTATTATATAATTTAGCATTTGCAATTTTAAATAATGATTACGATTCTGATGAGTGTGTAAATGATACTTATTTAAAAGTATGGAAAACTATACCTCCATATAGGCCAACATATTTAAAATCATTTGTTTGTAAAATAACAAGACAGATTTCTATTGATAAATATAGAAAAAACAATAGACAAAGGCAAAAAGAAACATCATTAAATGAACTTGATTATGACATTTCGAGTAATTATAGTTTAGATGATGAATTTTATAAAAATGAACTTGTTAATTTTATTAACTCATTTCTTGAAAAATTAGATATAGAATTACAAATATTATTTATTAGAAGATATTTTTTAAATGAATCAGTCAAATCACTATCAAAAAGATTTAATATAACAGAAACAAATATAAGTGTTAAATTATCTAGAGTAAGAAATAAACTTAAAAAATATTTAGAAATGGAGGGTTATAAAATTGAAAAAAATTAACTTATTAGATATTTTAGGCTTAACTGATAATGAAATGATAAATCGTGCTATTGAAACTGATAATGCAGAAAAGCTTAATGAACTAAAAATAATAGAAAAAAGAAAAAAATATTCTGAAATATTCAAATTTGCTTCTGTTTTAGCAGGAGGAATTGCAGTTTTTGTGATAGGAATAGTTCTATTTAACAATAACATTAATGATAATGTATTAATACCAAACCCAATGACAAAAGTTGAAAGTATCAATGAACTTGAAAAATATATTAAAATAGATTTATCAAAATTTAAATTTAAAGAAATAAAAGAAATGTATAAATTTGAAGATGATGATTTAATTCAAATAACATATAAAGATGATTCAACAATAAGGATAAGTAGAGGGCAAGAAGATAATAGTGGAATATATGGTGCAACAATAAAAGAAAGTAAAAAAATTAATGATATAAATGTAGAAATATATGAGTTTAATGATATCACTTATGCTGTATGGAAAGATGAGAAAAATTCTTGTGTGTTTAGTTATGTTGCAAGTGATAATGAAGATATTAATAGTATCTTACCAAAGATAGTGTAGATTAAAGAGGTGTTTTATGAATTTTATTAATAGAAGTTTACTTAGTATAAAAAGAAGAAAAAACCGTTCTTTAATATTATTTATTGCTGTATTTTTGATTTGTAATGTTATGGCAGGCGCAATTTCTGTTAAAAATGCTTTACTAAATACTGAAAAATCATTTACCAATTTGATCCCAGTTGAAGTTAGTATAGTTGATGATTATTCATATTTTCTAGATGACACTGACACTTCGTTAACAGAAGATATTGTAAAAAAAATCGGAACATCAGCATATGTTCAAAGCTATTACTATTATTATAAATATTGGTTAGGAAGTAATAAATTAGAAAATGGTGCTGAAATACCAATAATAGGAGCAGATGCTGATAATGAATTTCATCCATTTAACTCTTTTGATATTCTAGGTGCTTATAAAAAAACTGTCCTACAGCAAGATGATAATAGTATAAAAATTATTTCAGGAAATAGTTTTACTGATGAAGATATAAAGAATGGTAATAACGTAATACTTATATCAGAACAAGTAGCTAATAAAAATAAATTAAACGTTGGAGATAAAATAAAGTTAGGCAGTCAAATCGATCCATATAGTGCTAACTCACAAATAATTGAAGAAGAATATGAAATTATTGGCATTTTTGAAACTAAATCTCAATATGAAAAAGATACAGATGGTAATTTAGTAGAAATAGAAAGTCAATATGTTGATACAATATATATGCCAAATGACGCTATAAAAAACATTCATGATAAAGTAATAACTGAAGTAAAAAAACAAGGGACTGATGCTTATGATACATTTTCTATAATAAATAAATATCAATTAAATAGTATAGATGTAGTAGAAGAATTTAAAAGTGAAAACTTAAATAATTTACCTAAAGGATATGTATTTGAAGACAATTCTGAAAGTATAAATAGTGTTACAGGACCTATGAATAATATGAAAGATTTATCTAACATAATCGTTTATGCTTCTATTGTTGCTTCAATAATAATTATAGGACTTATATCAATTTTATTTTGCAAAGAAAGAAAAAAGGAAATGGGTATCTATTTGGCACTAGGTGAGAAAAAGAAAAATATTGCTATGCAATTATTATTTGAAACTTTGTTAGTAGCAATAATAGCAATTACAATATCTGTTTTTACTGGTAATATGATTGCAAAAAATGTATCTAATAAAATGTTACAAAATCAAATTACAGAGCAAAATGCTAAATTAGCAGAAAGTAATTATTATAACTATGATAGTTTGATAGACGATGAGGAAATAATTAGTAATTACAATGTATCATTAAATGGTAGCACTATCTTAATGATTTATGGAATATCAATTTTAAGTATTTCATTATCAACAATTTTACCAATGTGTTATACACTTAAATTAAATCCAAGGAAGATACTAATGTAGGAGGCAAAAATGAGTAATAATTATATTTTAACAGCTGATAAGCTCTGCTATTATTATCAAGATGGTGATGTAATAAGGCATATCCTTAAAGATGTTTCGTTTAATTTTGAAAGAGGAAAATTTTATACTATTCTTGGAGAAAGTGGCTCTGGTAAAACAACTTTACTATCTTTATTATCTGCTTTGGAAGAACCTAAAAGTGGTTGTATAAAATATGAAAATAAAGATATAAGAAATATTGGTTTAGAAGAATACAGAAGAAATAAAATTGGAATTATATTTCAAAGTTATAATTTAATAACCTATATGACTGCCATTGAAAATGTTTTTGTTGCAATGGGAATAACGGATAATAACATACCAGGTAATGTTAAAGTAATTGCTAGAAATTTACTAAAATTTGTAGGTATAGACAGAGTTAAAGCAAATAGGACTGTTAATAAATTGTCTGGTGGAGAGCAACAAAGAGTTGCAATAGCAAGAAGCCTATCTACGGATGTTGATCTGTTATTTGCTGATGAACCTACTGGTAATTTGAATCAAGAGATGTCAGAAGAAATAGTCAAGATTTTTAAAACTTTAGCCCATCAACATAATAAATGCATTATTATGGTAACACACTCAAAAGAGATAGCAGAAAAATCTGATGAGATTTTAGTTTTAGATAAAGGAGTTTTAAAAAGAAGTGAGTAGTTTTTTAGAAAAATTCAATGAAGAAACAGAAGATAATACAGTAGGCATTATTTCACAAGATAATGATTTAGAAGAAGATACATCTTATTTAGACAAGCAAAAAAAGAAAAAAATTATAGCTATTATTATTAGTATAATTGTAATTATTGCTATTGTTATTATTATAATACTATCTAAATTAGTTAAAGTACCAAACTTTGAAAATGGATTAATCACTATTGCTACAAAATGGGGGAATAATAACGGAATAGAAATAAAAGAAGAACAAGAGTATAATAATGAAATTTCGGAAGGAATGGTTATTTCACAATCGGTAAAATCAGGAACAAAAATATTTAAAGGTAATCAAATTACAATAACTGTTAGTAAAGGCAAAAATCCAAATGAAAAAATAAATGTTCCAGATTTAAAAACATCAACAGCTACAGAAATAAAAGACTGGAAAGAGGAAAATGATCTTACTAATGTAACTATTAAAGAAGATTATTCTGATACTGTTGCTAGTGGAAATATAATAAGTTATGAATTTGATAATGTTGCAACTAATGAAACCAATTTTACAAGAAGTGATAAATTAACAATAACTGTTTCAAAAGGAAAAAAAAGCTTGACTATGGAAGACTTTTCTAATAAAACAAGGGTAGATGTGAATAAATGGTGTTTTGAAAATAATTTTAATTGCAATATAACTGAAAAATTTGATAAAAATACTGAATCTGGTAATGTTATTTCTCAATCTATAAAGAAAGAGACACAATTAGATGAAAATTCAAAAATTACTTTTGTAATTTCTCTAGGTGAAGGAATAACTATTCCAAATTATAATAATGTATCTGCTGATGACTCGGCTGATGTTAGCGATAAAATCAAAGTTAAAGTTCGCTATGCTTATAACATGAGTGTTAGTTATGGAAAGTTAATATCACAATCGGTAAAATCAGGAACAATAAAAAAAGCAGATGATAACGAAGTCATTTTAACTTATTCACTTGGCATTCCTTACTTCTCAAGTTTAAATGGAACTAGCGAAAGTGAAATAGCAAAAGTATTTTATGAGTATAATCAAAAAGGTGTTGATTTTGCATATACAATAAAATATGTAGATTCAGAAGAGGAAAAAGGTAAAATTGTTTGGTCATCAAAATCTAATGAATTTGTATCTATGAAAGAATATATTGAAATTCATGTTAGTAATGGTTCAAAACAAGCAAATAAGGAAAATTAAAACAACAAATTTAAAGTTTGTTAATGAGATTAGTTTGAAATATAACTAGTCTTTTTTGTGAAAGAAAAATTTATTTAGTGTCTAACATAATATAATATAAAGAATTAATATAATAAGAATATAAATATTTATACTAAAAAAACAAGTATTATAGAGTTACCTTACTTGTTTTAAAAATACTTTCATATAAAGGTGTTCTATCAATACCTTTTATAGTCGATAAATTAATAGTGATTATTCCAAACTCTATTTTATTATTTTTAAACTTATCACAATTTTTTATAGGTATAACTCTAATTATTTTTTCTACCTCATTTTTGGGTGAGAAAGATAGGCTAGTAAAATCATCGCTTGGTACAACTTCATAATAATTAACATCATACATTTCTTTTAATTTATTAACATAGTTTTCTATTTCAATTCTAGTTCTAAAACCATTATGTGCTGTTGGTATAGGTAATTTATCTTCATCTACAAATAAAGGTAAATCGAGTGGAGTAGCATAGTTATTATGGATATTCTATTAAGTCAAAATAAAATGATTTTCTTATGTTTTTTTGATTTTATTCTAGTACCGATAATATTTTTAATACAGCCATTATTAATTATGGGAGTAGTACTTGTAAATCTACCTAGCATATCAATTTTTCTTTTTAATTTATCACTTATTTTTAATTCTTTTGTTTCTATACTAAACATAAAATCAACTCCTTTACACAACAAAAAAACTAACTATTTCTAGTTAGCATTTATTACTCTCAGAAGTTAATTTCCGAGTTTCCTATCAATTTGGAGCAGGTGAGCGGAATCGGACCGCCGTCAGCGGCTTGGAAGGCCGAAGTTCTACCATTAAACTACACCTGCATTTTGTTTGAGAACAAATTTAATTTAGCATAATTTATTTATAAAATCAAGTGTAATTCTGAAAAATGTTAAAAATCCCGAAAAAAATTGGCGAAAAAGTTGAAAACTTATTGACTTAATATAAAAAATTATGATAAAATCATTTTGCTTGATTAGTTATCAAGTGCCTACCATGGGGAATTAGCTCAGTTGGCTAGAGCATCTGCCTTGCACGCAGGAGGTCGCGGGTTCAAGTCCCACATTCTCCACCATATTTTGATATCAAATGTGCATCTATTTAGATGCGTATTTTCATTTTTAATAATAAATTTGTATTTAACTTAAAATTCACATTAGAAAACTATTTTATTTTCATAAAAAATTATGTATAATATTTTATGCAAAAGTTTGATAAATCCTAAAATTACTGGAGGAAAATATAAATGAAGAAATTAAATTTTCTTAAAAAGAAAAATAAATTAAAAAGGCCGTGGGTACAATATTATCGCGAGGGGGTACCGGCTGAGCTTAATTATGAAGACATAAGTATGGTTGAATTAGTAGAACAGACCGCTAAAAAATATCCAACATATAATGCTTATGAATATTATGGTAAAAATGTTACTTATGCAGCTTTGATTAATAAAATAAAGGAAGTTGCAATGTCACTTAAAGAAATGGGCGTAAATGAAAATGAAAGAGTTACAATATGTATGCCGAATACACCAGAAGGAATTATAAGTTTTTATGCTGTTAATATGGTTGGAGCCATAGCTAATATGATACATCCTTTATCTAGTGAAAAGGAAATAGAAAACTTTTTAAATATAAGTGAAAGTAAATATTTAATTACTATAGATGTTGCTATTGATAAAATAAATAAAATAATATCAAATACCAAAATTGAAAGAGTTGTAGTTTGTTCTGCAGCAGAATCTTTGGATTTATTTAAAAGTGGACTATATTGGTTAAAAAGTGGAAGAAAGGTAAAAATACCTAAAAATAATATATATATTTCTTGGAAAGACTTCTTATTTTTTGGAAGTGATTATGAAGGTGAATATAGAGTAAAAAAACATTCAAAAGATTTAGCACTAATACTTTATAGTGGTGGCACAACCGGAAGTCAAAAAGGTATTATGCTTTCAAATTTAAATTTTAATGCTTTAGCTATGCAATGTCATCTTATGTGTGATCCTTCTAAAGCAGGTGATAGTTTATTATCAATACTTCCATTATTTCATGGATTTGGTCTTGGAGTTTGTATACATACCCCTTTATCAATTGGAATGAAGTGTGTATTAATTCCTTCGTTTAATTATAAAAAATTTCCTAATTTGATAAAGAAACATAAACCGAATTTTATTGTTGCAGTTCCATCTTTATTTGAAAACTTGATTAAGTGTGATTCATTTGGTAAAGAAGGATTATCTTATTTAGATTGTGTAATTTCTGGTGGAGATACATTAACTAGTACGCTTAAAAAGAAAGTTGATACTTTTTTAGCAGCTCATGGTAGTTTCGCAAAAGTTAGACAAGGTTATGGCTTAACAGAAGGAAGTGGTGCAAGTTGTTTACTTCCTACTGATTTTTATAAAGAGAATGCTATTGGAGTTCCGTTTCCTGATACATATTATAAAATAGTTAAAGTTGGGACACATGATGAGGCTCCATATGGTGAAGATGGTGAAATATGTATACATGGGCCATGTGTTATGATGGGGTATTTAAATAATGAAGAAGAAACAATACAAGCATTGAGAAAACATGAAGATGGAAATATATGGCTCCATACAGGTGATATAGGATATATGGATGAAACTGGTGTTGTATATTTTAGACAAAGACTAAAACGTATTATTATTTCATCAGGATATAATGTTTATCCAGCTTATATTGAAAATATTATAAATAGTCATCCATATGTATTGACATCTACTGTTATAGGTATTTCACATCCACATAAAGTTCAAGTTGCAAAAGCTTTTATAGTATTAAAAGACAATATAAAGTTAACTGAAGAGGTAAGAAGAAGTATAAAAAAACATTGTGAAAAATGTATTGCAAAGTATTCTTTACCATATGAATATGAATTTAGAGAAAGCTTACCAAAAACTTTAGTTGGAAAAGTTGCATATACTAAGTTAATGGAAGAAGAAGAACAAAAAATAAAAAATAATAAATAAAGTAAAATTAAAGGAGAGTAAATATTATGAAAAAAAAGAAAGAAATGTATAGCACTGGTTATAAATTCGTTAGACCATTTATAAGAATATTATTAGGTATAATTTATAGACCAATAGCAGTGCATAAAGAATATATACCAAAAGAAGGACCAATAGTTTTCGCAGGGAATCATAAGCATAATTATGATCCGTTGTTAGTTTGCATGTCTACAAGAAGAATGGTTCATTTTATGGCAAAAAAAGAATTACATCAAGGAAAATATGGTAAATTTTTTGAAATTACAGGTACTATATCTGTAGATAGAGGTAATGATACAACTAAATCTAAGGAAGCAGCTATGGAAGTTTTAAATAATGGATATGCTCTTGGAATATTCCCAGAAGGTACTAGAAATAAAACTGATAAAATTATTTTGCCTTTTAAATATGGAGCAGTTTCTTTTGCAAAAAAAGCTAATGCGACTATAGTTCCTTTTGCAATAACAGGAGATTATAAATTTAATAATGATAACTTAGTTATTGAATTTGGTAAACCATTTAAGCCGGGAGAAGACTTAGAAGAAACAAATAAAAAATTAGAAGATGTAGTTGTTAAGTTGTTGAAAAAGAATACTGGTAAAAAGAAAAAAGATTTTCGTAAAAATAAAAAATCATAATTAATATACTTAGGATTTAAATAGAAAAATATACGTGAAACGCTTGCATTTACAAAAAAAGTTGGTATAATATTTGTTGTGAGTGCAAGTAGGAAGTACCCATAGCTCAATTGGATAGAGCGTTTGACTACGGATCAAAAGGCTGGGGGTTCGACTCCTCTTGGGTACACCATGAGATCGGGAAGTGGCTCAACTTGGTAGAGCATTTGGTTTGGGACCAAGGGGTTGCAGGTTCAAATCCTGTCTTCCCGACCATTAGTTTACAAAGTCCTTATTTTAGGGCTTTTTTTAATTTCACATTTAGTTTTATTGGTTTATTTTTAAATTAAAAACTGCTAAAAATATTTTTAGCAGTTTTATAATAATTTTAAATTTTTAAATTTTTAATTTTTGTACTCTTTTTATTTATACCTAAGTAATTTAAATATTCTTTAAACATCTCATTTGCATTTTTAATTGAAAAACTATTATTAAGTAGTGATACTTCATTTGTAGAAACTTCAATCTCAGTATTTTCTAATTTATTATTATCTTCAAAAATTTTAGCAAATTCATTTTCATCAGATTCTTTTTGACCAGCTGCTTCATTTTCATAGTTTACATCTTCAACATTTCCTGAG
>CAVCAD010000152.1:0-3973 GCA_963600145.1 Bacteroidaceae bacterium | reverse complement strand
TCTGATAATGTTATTTTTGTATATTCTTTATTTGATTTATTACATCCAGTTGTACTTATTATAATAAATAAAAATAAAATAAATATCTTTTTTATATTAATCCCTCACTTTCTAAAATATTATATTCATAATAGTAATTATCGTGATTTATAATAGTTAAATAAATATAGATAATATTTTTTCTTGGTGATAGAATATAATTATGAAAAATGAAGAGTATATTTTAAAATTTATAAATTATATAAAATATGAAAGAAATTATTCAAAGTATACTATTAAATGTTATGAAAAAGATTTAATGGAATTTAATGAATTTATTAATAAAAGTTTTATTAATGTTAAAAATGATGATGTAAAAAAGTTTTTAGAAAATAAAAAATTATTATCATCTACTATATCTAGAAAAATTAGTTCAATAAAAAGTTTTTATAATTTTTTACTTTTAAAAGAATATATTAATTATAATCCTATTAATATGGTTAGTTATCCTAAGAAAGAAAAAAAATTACCTAATTATATATCTTATGAAGAATTTGAAAATGTATTTAATAATGAACATAATTTTGAAAGAATTAATAAAAAAGGAGTTAATAATTTATTTAAAATTAGAGATAAACTTATGGTTGAACTTTTGTATGATACAGGTCTTCGTATAAGTGAACTAGTAAATATAGAATTAAAGAATATTAATTTATCTACTTGTGAGATTAAAGTATTTGGTAAAGGCTCAAAAGAAAGAATTGTATATTATGGAGAATATTCTAAAGATTTAATTAATAATTATATAGAAAATGATAGAAAAAAAATATTAAAAAACAAAGCAAATGAATACTTGTTTATAAATAAAAATGGTGATAGAATAACTGATAGAGGTGCTAGAAAAATTATAGATAAAGTTTTTAAGTCTCTTAATACTTATAAAAAAGTTACACCACATACACTTAGGCATACTTTCGCAACACATATGCTTGATGAAGGGTGTGATTTAAAAGTAGTACAAGAACTTTTGGGGCACGAAAATTTAAGTACTACAGAAATATATACTCATGTAAGTATAGAAAGGCTAAGAAATGTGTATCGAAATTGTCACCCAAAAAGTATTGAAAGAAAGGAAAAATAAGAAATGAAAAAATATGTTTACGCCTTTAAAGAAGGTAATAAAGATATGCGTAATATTCTTGGAGGAAAAGGTGCTAATTTGGCAGAAATGACAAATTTAGGTATGCCAATACCACAAGGATTTACAATCAGTACTGAGGCTTGTACTGAATACTATAATAATGGTAAAGAAATTTCTGAAGAAATTAAAAAGGAAATATTTAAAAATTTAATTGATTTAGAACAAATACAAGGAAAACGTTTTGGAGATGAAGAGGATCCACTACTTGTTAGTGTAAGAAGTGGTGCAAGAGCAAGTATGCCAGGTATGATGGATACTATTTTGAATTTAGGTTTGAATGACAAGGCAGTTGAAGGTTTTGCTTTAAAAACTGGAAATCCTAGATTTGCTTATGATTCTTATAGAAGATTTATTCAAATGTATTCTGATGTTGTTATGGAAGTGCCAAAAAGTTTCTTTGAAAAAATTATTGATGAAGTTAAAGAAGCAAAGGGTATACATTATGATACAGAACTTACTATTGATGATTTAAAAGAATTAGTTAAAAGATTCAAAGAAGTTTATAGTAAAAATATGAATGGAGAAGAATTCCCACAAGATCCAAAAGAACAATTGATGGGTGCTGTAAAAGCAGTATTTAGATCTTGGGATAATCCAAGAGCTATAGTATATCGCCGTATGAATGATATTCCAGGAGACTGGGGAACAGCTGTTAATATACAAGCAATGGTATTTGGAAATAAAGGAGAGACAAGCGGTACAGGTGTTGCATTTACTCGTAATCCATCTACTGGTGAAAAAGGAATTTTTGGTGAGTATTTAATTAATGCTCAAGGTGAAGATGTAGTTGCTGGTGTTAGAACTCCACAACCTATATCAAAATTACAAGAAGATATGCCAGAATGTTATCAACAATTTATGGAACTTGCTGAAAAGTTAGAAAATCATTATCATGATATGCAAGATATGGAATTTACTATTGAAGAAGGAAAACTTTATTTCTTACAAACAAGAAATGGAAAAAGAACTGCTCCTGCTGCTATTAAGATAGCATGTGATTTAGTAGATGAAGGACAAATAGATGAAGAAGAAGCAGTATTAAGAATTGATGCAAAATCTTTAGATCAATTATTACATCCAATGTTTGATAGAGATTCATTAAAAGAAGGAGAAGTTATAGGAACTGCACTTCCTGCATCACCTGGAGCTGCTGCTGGTAAAGTAGTATTTACTGCTGAAGATGCAAAACGTAAAGGCAAAGGCGGAGAAGGAGAAAGAGTAGTACTTGTTAGACTTGAAACAACACCAGAAGATATTGAAGGTATGGTAGCTAGTCAAGGAATCTTAACTGTAAGAGGTGGAATGACAAGTCATGCTGCTGTTGTAGCTCGTGGTATGGGAACTTGCTGTGTATCTGGTTGTGGTGAAATAAAAATTGATGAAGAAAAGAAAGAATTTTCTTTAGGTGGTTATACTTTCCATGAAGGAGATTATATTTCACTTGATGGTACAACTGGTAAAATATATAAAGGTGATATTAAAACTGTTGATGCATCTGTTAGTGGAGATTTCGGAAGAATTATGGCATGGGCAGATAAGTATCGCACATTAAAAGTAAGAACTAATGCAGATAATCCAAGAGATACTAAAAAAGCTGTTGAACTTGGAGCAGAAGGTATTGGACTTTGTCGTACAGAACATATGTTCTTTGATGAAGAAAGAATTCCTAAGATTAGAAAGATGATCCTTTCTGAAACAGTTGAAGAAAGAGAGAAAGCTTTAAATGAATTAATTCCTTTCCAAAAAGGTGACTTTAAAGCAATGTATAAAGAACTTAAAGGTCTTCCGATGACAGTACGTTATTTAGACCCACCACTACATGAATTTTTACCTACTTTAGAAGAAGATATAATTGCTCTTGCTAAAGATATGAATGTTACTGTAGAACGTTTGAAAGAAAAATGTACTGAGTTACATGAATTTAATCCAATGATGGGACATAGAGGATGCCGACTTGCTGTTACTTATCCAGAAATTGCAAGAATGCAAACTAGAGCTTTAATGGAAGCTGCTATTGAAGTAAAAGAAGAAGATGGATACGATATTGTTCCAGAAATTATGGTTCCACTTGTAGGAGAAAGAAAAGAATTAAAATTTGTTAAAGATGTTATTGTAGAAACTGCAGAACAGGTTAAAAAAGAAAAAAATTCTGATATGAAATATCATATAGGAACAATGATTGAAATTCCAAGAGCTGCTTTAACAGCTGATGAAATTGCTAAAGAAGCTGAATTCTTCTCATTTGGTACAAATGATTTAACTCAAATGACATTTGGTTTTTCTAGGGATGATGCAGGTAAATTCTTAGGTTCATATTATGAAAATAAAATTTATGAATCAGACCCATTTGCAAAACTAGATCAAGCTGGAGTTGGAAAATTAGTTAAAATGGCTGTAGAACTTGGACGTTCTGAAAGACCAGACATTAAACTTGGAATATGTGGTGAACATGGTGGAGAACCATCTAGTGTAGAATTCTGTCATAATATTGGTCTTACTTATGTTTCATGTAGTCCATTTAGAGTTCCAATCGCTAGACTTGCTGCTGCACAAGCCGCAATCAAATCTGGGGATAGAAAGTAATTATTTAATAATATAATTTAAAGATTGAAGTGAAATATTTCAATCTTTTTTTGGTTGAAATTAAATAATACGTGGCAAGAATTAGGAGGTAAGAAAAATGCACTTGTTGTATGAAAACCTGAATTAAAAGATTTATCTCAAGGATCTAGAATAGCTTTTGTAAGAGAATTAAGACATTTATCACAGGACAAAATTTCAGAACACTTGGGA
>CAVCAD010000151.1:0-3692 GCA_963600145.1 Bacteroidaceae bacterium | reverse complement strand
TGTTAAATGATATAAAAAAAGAAATAAGTTATTATAAATTAAATAATATAGTTAAATTCTTAGGAAATATATCAAATACAAAAGAAATATATGCGATTAGTGATTTAACAGTTAATTGTTCTATAAAAGAAGGATTAGCACTTACTTCATATGAATCTTTATCTATGGGAGTACCAGTTATATCCGCAGATGTTGGTGGTCAAAAAGAATTAATAAATGAAACTTGTGGTGCGATTGTACCTTGTTTACAAAAAGAAAGCGAAATATTAAACTTTAATTATAAAAAAGAAGAAATTAATAATTATGTAATTGCTATTAATGATGTATTAAATAATTTGAATAAAATAAAAAAGAATTGTAGAAAAAGAATTTTAAATGGATTTACAATAAACCAAATGAATGAAAAAATGGATAGAATAATAACTGATATAGTAAATAATCCTAATAAAGAAAAAATAAAAAATGGTAAAGGATTATCTAAAAATTTAAGATTACAAAAAGAATTAATATGTTATTTCTTTGAACAAAGTAATGAAGAGTTTAAATATCAATGTGAACAATATAATTTAAAATATTATGATTCATTTAATTATTCATTTACTGATAAATTATGGAAATATAGAATTTATAGAATATTTATAAAATTACTTAAAAAATTAGGAATATTACAAAAAGTAAAAAAAATATTAAATTATTAAAAGAAAGAAGGAAAAAGAAAATGAAAAGAAGTTTAAAAAATATAATAATGGTTATACTAGTTATAGTTATGTGTGGCTTTATAATTTTTACTATGAATTATGCTAAAAATAATGCTACATCTTCAAATGGTATGCCTAGTGTAGGTGGTGGTGAAACTCCACTACAGATGCCTGATAATAGTAAAAATGGTGAAATGATGAAACCAGAAAATAGTTTTAGTATGGAAGAAATGCCTGCTAAAGAAGATGGTGGTGATGATAAAACTCCAGGTGATATGCCAGGTAATGATATAGAAATGAAGAATGATAATGCTCCTATGATGAATAATACTTTAAGTATTTCTTCTATTTATTATATAATATTTGCTATAGAAGGATTAGTAATTTCTAGTATATTAATGTATTTGATTATGTCTAATTTTAATAAAAAAACATTTAAAGAAACATTTATTAATAAAGATAAAATAATAATTAATGTTTTATCAGTTATTATTTTAACACTAGTAGTTTCTTATTTAAGTACTAAAATCACAAATAATTTACTTTCAAATACTAATCAAAATCAAAATAATAATTCATCTATAAGTTATTCATCACAAAAAGAAATTACTGAAGATAGTCAAATAAATGAAGGAAGTTACTCATCAATAACTAAAGATGAAAATGCTATTTTAGTAAATGGAGATATTGATGTTAATATTTCAAATATAACAGTAAGTAAAACAGGAGATTCTGATGGTGGAGACAATACTAGTTTTTATGGAACTAATTCAGCAATACTTGCTAAAAGTTCAGCTAATTTAACATTAGATGAGATTACAGTAACTACTGATGCAACAGGAGCAAATGGAGTATTTAGTTATGGTGGATCAGCAACTACAAATAACTCTAGTAGTGATGGAACAACTATTACTATAAGTGATTCTAAAATAATAACTAAAAAAGATAATTCTGGTGGAATTATGACTACTGGGGGCGGAAGTATGAACGCTTATGATTTGAATATAGAAACATCAGGCACTTCAAGTGCTGCTATTAGGACAGATCGTGGTGGTGGAACAGTTATAGTAAAAGGTGGAACATATAAAACAACAGGACAAGGTTCTCCAACAATTTATTCAACTGCTGATATAACAGTAAGTAATGCAACTTTAACAGCAGAGGCATCAGAAGGAATTGTAATTGAAGGAAAAAATTCAGTAACTATTAATGATGTAGTTTTAACAGATACTAATAATAAATTAAATGGACAATCAACAACATATAAAAATATTTTCCTTTATCAATCAATGAGTGGCGATGCTGCAAATGGTAAATCAGTTTTTACTGCAAGGAATAGTAAAATAATTACTAATAAAGGAGATACATTTTATATAACTAATACTAGTTCAACTATTAATTTAACTAATAATGAAATAATTAATAATGATTTAACTGGTAATTTCTTAAGAGCACAAGCAGATTCTTGGGGAACTAGTGGCTCTAATGGAGCAGATGTAACATTAAATATGACTAATCAAAAAGCTACAGGGAATATTGTTATTGATGAAATATCTACTTTAATTCTTAATATTAAAGAAAATTCTTACTTTGAAGGAAATATTAATAAAGATAATACTGCTAAATCAATTACATTAAATTTAGATACTACTTCAAAAATAAAATTAACTGAAGATGCATATGTAAGTGAGTTTACTAATTCAAATTCAACTAATAGTAATATTGATTTTAATGGATATAAATTATATGTAAATGGAATAGCTATTAATTAAAATTAATAAATTAAATCATGAAAATTTTCATGATTTTTTTGAAAATTAAATAATTAAACCTGCAAAAAGTGGCAAGTTAGGCCAAGTATTTTGATGATACCTTGTTTTTTCAAGAAAAAAAATGATAAAATGAAATTTATAACTAGTAAATATGAAAGGAGTGATTTAATGAAAAAAGATAATAGTTTAATATTAAATGATAATGGAATATCTGAAGTTAATGTGATTTATAATAATATAAAAGAAAAAGTTATAAATGCTAGAAGTAAGATGTTAAAACAAATTGATACAACTATGATAGAGGTTTATTGGTATGTAGGTAAAATAACTTCACAGTTATATAATAATTCGAGTGATGGAACATATGGAAAAAGAATAGTTGAAGCTTTATCTAAAAAATTAATAAATGAATTTGGTAATGGTTTTTCTGCTGTTTCTATAAGAAGAATGCGTAGATTTTATGAATTTTATCCGAATTGGTCGGCAGTGCCGACCGAATTATCTTGGTCTCATTTTCAAGAGTTAATTAGAATAGAAAGAAAAGAAGAAAGAGATTTTTATCAAATAGAGTCAATTAAATCTAATTGGGGATATAGAGAGTTAGGACGTCAAATTAACACTAAATTATATGATAGATATTTAATATCTCCTGATAAAAATTTAATTATGAGTGATGCCAAAAAAGGTGAAATAAAAAAACAACCTGAAGAGTTATTAAAAAGTCCATATATTTTTGAATTTGCAGGCTTAAAAGAAAATAAAAATTATTTAGAAACTGATTTAGAAAAATCTTTATTAAACCATTTGACTGAATTTTTGCTGGAACTTGGAAGAGGATTTTCATTCGTTGCTAGTCAACAAAGATTAAAAATTGGATTGGAATATTATTATCCTGATTTAGTATTTTACAACCGTTTGGCAAGATGCTTTGTTATTATAGACTTAAAAATTGGAAAGCTATCGCATCAAGATATCGGGCAAATGCAAATGTATGTGAATTACTATAAAAAAACTCAAATGATTGAGGGAGAAAATGAACCTATTGGGATATTATTATGTGCTGATAAAGATGATGCTGTTGTGGAAATGACACTCGGAGATAATATAAAAAATATCTATGCTTCTAAATATTTAACATATATGCCATCGAAAGAAGAATTATTAAATATAATTAAAGATGAAAAAGAATTATTAGAACTATCTAAAGAAGAATTTGAAAATT
>CAVCAD010000150.1:0-6474 GCA_963600145.1 Bacteroidaceae bacterium | reverse complement strand
TTTTTTTTCAGTTTTTGTTAAATAATCATCTTGATAATCAAATATACCATATTTCTCATCAAAGAATACAAATAATATTTTTATAAGAGCACATATTGGTGTTGCTAAAAGCATACCTAATATTCCAAAGAAATGTCCAAATACTAAAAGTGAAACTATAATAACTACTGGATGTAAATTAAGTTTTCTACTCATTATAAATGGAGTTAAGATATTACCTTCTATTCCTTGAACAACTGCGATAAATACAAGTACAAGTAAACCGATTAAAGTACTTTGTGTTAATCCAACTAAAACTGCTGCAGCACCACCTATATATGGTCCTATATAAGGAATTAAATTAGTAATAGCACAGAATAAAGCAAATAAAAGAGGTGCTTTTAATCCAATAATTAAAAATCCTATATAATTAGTAATAAATATAATTAAACTTGATAATAAATTACCTTTAATATATTCTAATAAACTTTTATTAAATAAATCTATTATTAATGTAGTATTTTTTCTCATTTTACGTGGTAAAAATTTAATAAATTTATCAAATAAAGTATTAAAATTAAGAAGCATATAAAACCCAATAATAAATGAAATTACTATAGTTCCAATTCCACTAACAAGAGATGAAATAAAACTAATAAGCATCTTTGGAAGATCTGTCATTAAATTAGTCCCAAATGTTTCTAAATATGAATAAAATTCTGTTTTAACATTATCTAAATTAACTAAACTTCTATCTGATATTGATGTAAATATATTATCTATCCATGCAATAATATTTTTTAATATATCTGGCATAGATGTAACCATATCATTTACTTGTGTTACTAAACCAGGTATTATTGCTAAAGAAAAGAAATATAAAAATACAATAAGTAAAAAATATACTAAAACTACAGCTGTTGTTCTTTTTAAATTTTTCTCTACTAATTTATTTACAAGAGGATTTAATAACCAAGCAACAACAAGTCCAATAAATAAAGGGCTTATTGCTGATAATATAGCAATAATTATACCTAATATATCAAGTTTCTCTGCTAATAAGCTAATTATATATATTAATGATATTATAAGTAAAATATATAATATTTTTAATATTTTATTTCCTAAATTAATTGAATTATTAATCTTTTTTACATTTAATTTTTCTAATACACTTTTATTATTTTCCATATAAACCTCCCTATTTAGTAATTAAAACTATTCTTGATGTTGTATTATTATCACTTTCACTAGTTGTTGCATAAGATGAAAATTCATTACTTTTACCTCTTGATAAAAATGGTAAACTTACACTAGGCATTTCTATATGAGCTTTAGCAAAAGAGCTTAAATACTCATTATCAAAAGGTCCCATTTCACCAGTAGCATCACCTAATATTCTTTTATTATAATCATATATATTTTCACTATCATATATATCAAAATATTTTGTATCATAATCATCTAAATTTATCATACTATCTAATAAAATAGCCTTTGATGTATAAGCAGAAACAAATTCACTATATTCATTATTCATATCAAATATACCTGAATTATTTCCAGTAGTTAAGCTATCTGTATAACTACCATATTCTGAATAAGCAAGATATAAAACAGATGCCCATTCACTATTTTTTATCATATGACTATCATTATCTCTATCATAATTATATGATTTTAAAAATAAATCATAAAAATTTGAAAAATATACATTAGAATTTCTATTAACTATAATATCTTCATTATTAATTTTACTTTGATACTTACTTACCCATATTCCTCTAGATGATGTATTAACAAATGAAGAATGTACTATCCAATTACCAACTTCACAATTACTACTTAAATAATCACAAGTAGATGTATTATCTGTTATATCATTTGAAAATCTAATATTTATTTTATTTTCTACATCAGTACTTGTTTCTACATTATCATATAAACCTAAATTAAATATTTGATATTCATACTTTGGTATCCAAACAAAATAACCTTTAATATCAGAATCAATTATAATATCTCCTTCATTATATGTTTTACTAGGATTATCAATTAATATTACACTATTAGCCCAAATTTTATTTGAATATTCATACCATTTTTCACCTAAAGAAGCATATTTCACTGTATTATCATCATTAATTATTACTGGAATCATATTACTTGAAAGTACTGGATCATTTCCATTTAATATACTTTCTTTATAACCACTTGTTAAATGAATTACACATTCTGTTTTTTTACTTAACGAGCTAATTGAAAGTGTTTTTGTATTATAATCCCATGATATAGTTTCATTATTAGTACAATATGAACTTTCACTATCTAGAAAATATATATTAGTATCAGGAATATAACTACTTTCATTATTATCTATATATAAAGATATATTACTATTATCTATATCAGAAACATAAAACTTTTCTTCTATATTATCTATTTTTTTATTATTTAAAATTATAAAACATAAAGATATACTTACTAAACTAAATAAAAGTAATAAAATTTTCTTACTATATTTTTTCATATGTATCCTCCATTTTTATTAAGGTATTAAAACTACTCTTGAAGTAATTTCATCTTTAGAATTACCATCACTATTAATTAATGAAAGCATTTTACCATCAGTTCCCCTTACTATAACATTTGATGCTTTAAATGTTTCAAGTTTAGCATTATTCCATGAACTAACATTTTCATTATTAAATGGTCCCATTTCACTTGTTGCATCTCCAAGTATTCTACTATCACGTGTTTCATCATAAATATCAAACATACTACTATAACTATTAACTAAATCTAAATTCCATCCACCAGTTGAAATTGAATTCGTATAAGCACTTACAAACTCACTATTGTTATTTGTCATATCATAAACACCTGACATATTAGTAGTTGTAGAAGAATTAATATCAGTAATTAAATCAGAAGTCATTTCTTTATCAAGACTAACATTTTCATTAGCACCATATGCTGAATAAGTAAGATACGCTATTGCTCCCCACTGTAAATTACTTATCATTTGACTATTTAAATTTCTATTATAATTATATAAATTTATAAATATATTATAATGCGTATCATTAGTTAAACTATATGTATTTGGTTTAAATACTATATTATTTTTTTCATCTTTATATCCAAGTTCAAATTTACTTACCCAAAAACCATTATTATTTTCAAATGCTGGGTGAGTCATTAATTTTCCATTAGAGCAAGCAGTAGAATTACTTAAACATGAATTATCTGTATCTGTAGTATCAACAACACCAAACTTTATATCTATTGTTTTAGCTAAATTAGTTATAGTTTCTACTATTTCATAATTATTATAATTAAATATATTATAACTATACTTAGGTATCCATACAAAATATCCCTTTATATCTTCATCTAATATAGTATCATTAACATTATAACTCTTACTAGGATTATCAACTAATAAAACACTATTAGCCCAATTTTTATTTGAATATTCATACCATTTTTGCTCAGTACTAGCATATATAGTATTTCCATTATCATCAAATACTACAGGAATTAAATTGTCTTCTAAAACTGGATCTGCTCCATTTAATATATCCTCAGTATATTTACTTGTACTATTTAAATATATTTTACAATTTGATTCTGAATTATAAGGTGTAATTGATAACTTTCTTTCATTTTTATCCCAAGATATAGTTTCATTATTAGAACATATAGACCTAGAATAATCTAAATAATATTCTTTATCAGAAGAAAGTTCATCTACTAAAGTACCATCTACATAAATATTTAATAATCTAAAATCAGTGTTTGTATATAATTTAAATGGATCATCTTTAGTTCCAGTTCCAATTACTCTAACATTAGAATTCAAATAAAATACTGGATGCATAACTAAGCTTTCATCTAAATCAATATAATTTAATGTTCCATCTTCCATAACTGCATAAACTTTATTATCACTAACAGTCATAGTAAGAGATTTATCATTCATATTTAAATATGAATAATTATCTTCTTGTTTAATATATTCCCAAGTGCTTAACAATCCTATTTTATCAACATTACATTCATTTAAATTAGGGCAATAATAACCACTACTTAAATATAAACTAGGTTTATATAAAGATGACATATAACTATCAAGACTACTTTTATATGATGTATATGTAGTATTAATACCTTGTGTATCTATTAATTTAATATAATAATTATTATTTTGTTCATAAAGACCCATTATACGATATAAATGATCAGAATAAGAAACATAATTATTTACATTTGTATCTGCTTTATATATACAAGGATATTCATCATTACATTTTAATCTAGATTTTACTATATCAACAAGTGATTTAGAATTAAAATAATAAGGTGCTTCATTATATTTATTTACTATTTCATTAGAAACAATAATATCAGAAAAATCATTATGTGAATATCCACCTTTTACTTCAAATGATATAACTGATAAATAGCTACTATTATTAATTATACTAACTCTAACTTTCTTTATATAATTTTTTACTCCATATTCATCAAGATAACCATAAGTTTGATAATTAGTTAAATCAGAATAATAAACTTGTGTATTTTGCCCTTCTATATTATAACCAAGTTTATATTTAGTAGAAATACTATTTAAATTTGTAATCTCTATATCATATGAAACAGTTGTATTCGCAGGTACTGTTATAGTTGCTCCTTCACCTAGTATACCATCTTCATCATATAAATTTACACCATATATAAGATTTGATATATATAATTCACTTGCAGTATAAGAACTAGTATCTATTAAAAAAAGTGAATATGATGAACCTATACTACTACATAAAAGAACTATAACAGAAAAAACAACCATATTCTTATGTTTAAGTATTCTATCTAATAATTTATTAAAAATATTTTTGTATTCCATAAACTTTCCTCTATCATTCAAATATATCTTAACACATTATAGTCTTTTTTTTCAAGGTATAATATAAAAAAACTATAGTTTTTCTATAGTAATTTTTTCTTTCCCTTATTCATAAGTTTCATTAAATCTTTATCATATTTTTTACACATATAACCACCAAGCATACCTACTCCTATCATCATCATACCTGTTTTAAATTTCAATAGTATCACTTAACCTTTCAAATATATTATTATCAATTATTTAAAAAATATACTAAATTAGTTTTTCTATTCTTTGCATATTCATTTTTAATAGCATAATTAAAACTTTCTATATTTCCTATAATTATTAAATTATTTTTAGATCTAGTTACCGCAGTATAAAGAAGTTTATTATAAAGCATTCTTTTAAATTCATTAGATAAAACAATTACAACATTTTCATATTCACTACCTTGACTCTTATGTACACTTATTGCATAAGCATGTGAAAACTTATCATAATCTTTTCTACTATATAAAACTTTACTATTTCCAAATTTAATTTCTATACATTCATCTACACCACTAAATACATTTGAAATATAACCTATATCACCATTAAATACATTATTATCTATATCATTTACAAGTTGAATTACTTTATCACCTTCTCTATATATTATAGAATTATATTTAATTTGAGGTTTATCCTCTTCTTCAGGATTAAATATATCTTGCATTAACTTATTCAAATTATCTATTCCATTTTCTGTTTTATACATAGGAACTAATACTTCAAAATCACTTAAATCCAAATTCTTTTCTTTAAATTTATTACAAATAGACTCTAAATACCCTTTTATTAAATATTGATTAGTTTCTAAAAATCTAAAACCATCTTCTTTTTTAAACTTAAGTATCTCTTTTTTATTTTTTATATTTTTAGCAAGTTTAACAATATAAGCACCTTCTTTAGTTCTATAAATTTTTTCTAAATATACACTTTTAATTGACTTACTTTTTAATAAATCATTTAAAATATCTCCAGGCATTATACTAGGTAATTGATAAGCATCACCAACTAAAATAAGCTTAATATTTCTTTTTAATGCTTTTAAAAGTGCTTTAAATAAAAATATATCTACCATACTAAATTCATCTATTATAATTATTGTTTCATTAGCTTTATTATGTTCATTAACAGAAAATTCATTTGTTTCTTTATTCCATTTTAAAAATTTATGAATAGTTGATGCACTCATTAGTGTAGTTTCACTAAGCCTTTTAGCACTTTTACCAGTAGGTGCTAGTAACTTTATACCATTATCTTTTCCTAAACCTAATTCATTTAATAAATATATAATTGCTTTTATAATAGATGTTTTACCAGTACCAGGTCCACCTGATATAATAAATAAATTATTAATAATAGCATCTTTTATTGCTTTTTTTTGCTTACTATCAAATAATATATTATTATTTTTTTCATAAATACTTAAAAGATTATCTAAATTTTCTTTAACAATTATTTTTCTATTCTTAAGTCTATAAACATTTTTATAAATATAATATTCAGTATCATAAAATTCATCTAATTGTAAACCATCATTTATATTATAT
>CAVCAD010000149.1:0-9016 GCA_963600145.1 Bacteroidaceae bacterium | reverse complement strand
GTATTTATATAGATAATATTAATTATATTAATTATAGATATTCACATATAATAAATGATTTCTTAAAAGGAGAAAGTAGTAAACTTGAAATAAATAATACATATATTAAAATAAAATCAAGTATTATGGTGCCTTCATTTTTACTTGATTTTAAAAATATAAAAAATATATTTGTATGTGATTTTACATCATCAGATTACTTTTATTTGAAAGAGATAGTAAATAATAAAAAATCTTGTAGAATATAAATAACTTTGATAAAATATTTAGAAAGAGGAAGTGATAATATGTTAGTAGACATTTTATATTTACTTGCAGGGTTAGTAATAGGATTAGTTTTAGGTATATTTATATCAAGAAAACTTGTAAAAAAAGAATTAAAAGAAAATCCGATAGTAAGTGAAGAAATGATAAAGACTTTAATGAGAGGTATGGGAAGAAATCCAAGTCAAAAACAAGTAAATCAATTAATGAAACAAATGAATAAATTTCAATAAAAATATAGAAATTTTATTTTTGTTGTGCTATAATCAGTTTGCTTGTAGAAAGCAAGCTGATTATATGGGTTGTTAGCTCAGTTGGTAGAGCACGTGACTCTTAATCTCGGGGTCTGGGGTTCGAGCCCCCAACAACCCACCATATGATATAAGTTAAATCAACTAATAATAGTTGATTTTTTATTAATGATGTTAAAATGTAAAAAGTATGCTAAAATATTATTTAATTATTACTACTATTATTTTTTAAGAGGTGTTTACTTATGAATAATATTTATTTAAAAGATTTATTAAATAAATTAAAAGAATATAATCCTAAAGAAGTAGAAATGGTTAAAAAAGCATATGAATATGCTAGTATTTTGCATGCAGGTCAAATGAGAGAAAGTGGACAAGCATATATAACACACCCGTTAAATGTTGCTTGCATTTTAGCTGATATGCATGCTGATAGAGATACAATATGTGCTGGTCTTTTACATGATACACTTGAAGATACTAATATTACTAAAGAAGATATTATTCATAATTTTAATAAAAATATAGCTAATTTAGTAGATGGGGTAACTAAACTATCTAAGATGAATTTTTCATCAGAACAGGAACAATATAATGCTAATACAAGAAAGATAATAACTGGAATAACTGAAGATGTTAGAATAATTATAATTAAACTTGTTGATAGACTACATAATATGAGAACTTTACAATTTAAAACAGAATTTAAACAAAAAGAAAATGCTCTTGAAACTATGGAAATATTTGTACCACTTGCTTATTATATAGGTGCATATACAATTAAAACAGAATTAGAAGATTTATCTTTACAATATTTAAAACCTGATATGTATAAAAGTATAGAAGAAATGAGATTAAAGTTAGAAGAATCAAATGATTATTGTTTAAAAGAAATGTTATATAAAATAAAAAATTTATTAAATGAAGAAAATATATCAAATGAAATAAAAATAAGAATAAAAAACATTTATGGTATATATAAAAGATTAAGTAAAGGACATAAATTATCTGATATATATGATTTATTAGCACTTAAAATTATGGTAGATGATATTGCAAATTGTTATTATACACTAGGAATTATACATAATAAATATCATCCAATTAATGAACAATTTAAAGATTATATATGTAATCCAAAAACAAATATGTATCAAAGTTTACATACTACAGTTTTTGGACCAAATGATAGAATAGTTCAAGCACAAATAAGAACTTTTAGTATGGATAAAGTAGCTTCATTTGGATTAACTGCATATTGGGATGAACAAAAGGGTAAAGCTAGAGATGTAATGCAAGAAAATTTAAAACAAAAATTTCAATTTTTTAAATCATTAAAAGAAATTAATTCTATGTTTTCAGATAATGAGGAATTTGTTAATCAAGTAAAAACAGAATTATTCGCAGATAAGGTATATGTTTATACAAGTAAAGGAGAAGTTATTGAACTTCCTAAAGGAGCAACACCAATTGACTTTGCATATAAAATAAATACAGAAATAGGTAATACTATGGTAGGAGCATTTGTTAATGATGAATTTGTACCAATAGATTATGTATTAAAAAATAAAGATAGAGTAAAAATTGTTACTGATGAATTATCTTATGGACCGGGAGAAGACTGGATAAACAAAACACAAACAAGTTTAGCTAAAAGAAAAATAAAGGAATTTAATAATAAATAAAAAAAGTCTTATTTAGACTTTTAATAAAACATAAATTAAATGGCGGAGTAGGAGAGATTTGAACTCTCGCGCCAGTTTCCCGACCTACACCCTTAGCAGGGGCGCCTCTTCAGCCACTTGAGTACTACTCCAGCCAACACTTTAAAATTATATGATATTTTTTTATATATGTCAAATGTTCTTGTTAAAAAATGCCCAAAAAAAAGAAGATTTTACTCTTCTTCTAAATTATGTTCAATAATGTATTTTGGCCTTCTTTTTGTTTCATTATATATTTTACCAATATATTCTCCTATAACTCCTAAGGATAGTAGTTGTATACCTGCGATTAACCAAATAGAGCACATGATGAATGCTAGGCTAGAAATTGTATTTCCTATAATTTTACTTATTAATGTATAAATAATCATTATTATGCTTATTACAAATATTATTATTCCTGTATTTAATATTAATCTTATTGGTTTTACACTAAAAGATGTTATTCCATCTACTGCAAAGTTTATCATTTTCTTTAAAGGATATTTTGATTCGCCTGCGAATCTTTCATTTCTTTCATAATAAACCATATCACTTTTATATCCTATAAGGGGAAACATACCTCTTAAAAATAAATTTACTTCTTCAAAGTTTTCTAAATCATTTAGTACTTTTTTTGATGTTAATCTATAATCAGCATGATTAAATACAATTTCTACACCTAACTTGTTCATTATTTTATAAAATGATTCTGCTGTGAAACGTTTAAAAAATGTATCTTTTTTTCTTGCACTTCTAACACCATATACTATTTCATTTCCTTCATAATATTTTTTTATCATTTCATCTATAGCATTAATATCATCTTGTAAGTCTGCATCCATACTTATAATAATATCTGCATATTTTTTAGCAGTCATTAAACCTGCTAATAAAGCATTTTGATGACCTCTATTTCTAGATAAAGAAATTCCTGTAAATAACTTTTCTTTATCTTTTATTTTTTTAATTAATTCCCAAGTTTTATCTTTTGAACCATCATTTACATACATTACTTTACTTTTTTCAGATATAACTTTATTTTTTATTAATTTTTCTAATTTTACTTTTAATTCTTTTGTTGTTTCTTGTAGTACTTCTTCTTCATTATAACAAGGTACTACAACATATAATATTTTTTCTTTCATTTTTACCTCCAAATATAGTCTTCTTTTAATACTATTTTATCTTTATTATATATTGTTCTAAGTGGTATATTTTTCCAACTATCATTATCATCTGATATATCAGAATAAAATAATGTATATGGTATATTATTAAATTTTTCTAGTACTTATTCTTTTTTTAAAATTAATCTTTAAATGTTTTATTGTATCTTGGCATTCCATCAAATACTCCATTTAAATACATTTTTTCTGTATTTTGTGCTTCTCTTGGCATTTCTTCAGAAAATCTTTTTAAAAATGTTCCTTTATTAGCTGTAAATGATACAGAGTATATTTGATCTGGTCTTATTATTGTATTATTTAAAATATTTGTAGAATGTGATGTAAAAATCATTTGTGAATTTTTAGAATAGTGATTAAAATATTTAATTAAACATTCTTCTAATTCATTATGAAAGCCACTACTAAATTCATCTATAATAAGCATGCACTCATTGTTGATAGCGTGTATAAATGATGGCAATAATTGAATTAGTGTAATATTTCCAGTAGATTCAAGCATTTCAGGAATATAAATATCTGTACCATCCTTCATAAATGAAACAAATTTTAAATTCTCATTAGATTTTATATTAAAATGTCCATTTTCATTATTTGTAGAATCTTCAAATTTTATTTGTTGATTATAATTTATTTGTTTAAAAAAATCATTAATTGTTTTAGTTCCGTTTTCACAAAGATAATCATGAACTAAAAGTTTAGTATTACTATAATTAAATATCTGTCTATTATAACAATTAACATAAACTGAATTTTTTAAGAAATTGAACCACTTATTTAAAATAGTATCATCATAAAAATGAGTATCAAAATAAATTCTTCTTAAAAATAATAACTTATCAGTTAAATCTGAATATGTTTTATCTTCATTATAATTAAATTTTGCTGTATTTCCTAATCTATCTATAATTACCTTTTTATTAACCTCAAGTTTTTCTTTAACTATTTTATTAGTTCCTAATTCGATTTCATAAATTATTTCATTATTATCTATTTCAAAAAAATATTTTAATGAAAAAGTTTCTTTTTTTGTATAAAAACTTTTGTTTAATGCAAAATCATTATCTGAATTTTGAAATAGCATATCTAGTAGTAAAGTTATTGATTTTAATATTTGTGTTTTTCCAGAAGCGTTTTCTCCTACAAAAAGTAAACCTTTCAAAATTCTATTACATCCTACATTTTCATTTTCTAAAAATTTATAATTTGTTGCTGAAAAGTCTATAGTTGTTGGTTTTATAAATGTTTTAAAATTGTCTATGATAATCTTTTTTAGCATATATCATCACCCTTTCATTTAGCATTATACCACATTTTTGTAATTTTTTTACATTTTTTTAATATAATATGTAATTTTTTTACATTATTATATAGAAAATATAAAAAAAATAAAATTAATTTAATTTATAAGTAATTTTATCATTAATATTAATTTT
Source organism: Bacteroidaceae bacterium (assembly GCA_963600145.1). Taxonomy (GTDB): domain Bacteria; phylum Bacillota_I; class Bacilli_A; order RF39; family UBA660; genus CAVCAD01. The sequence goes on along the minus strand of CAVCAD010000149.1, from coordinate 4,175 downwards.
ATTTTCTTTTATATATCCATTAGGTAATTCTAAAGTATAATATACATCATTATTAGGTAATATTATTTTATATGGTTTTAATGAATTATATATATATTTAACATTCATTTCTTTATCTAATTGTAATACATCAATTTTTTGAAACATAAAGAATGTATGAATAGATGAAACATTTTCAAAAAGCATACCATAATTAATCTTCTTAATTTTAAACATTAATCCTAAATATTTTTTAAAACTAGTATCTGCATTAATAATTTTTAAATCAATTTTTTTAATATTTTTCATACTTAAATAATATCACATTAAATTGACAATTAGAACTAATTAATATAAAATTATATAACGTAGGGTAGGTGCTATAAGTATGAATAAAAAAGGACAAGCTTTAACAGAATATATTCTTATAATCGCACTTGTTAGTATAATTGCTATCTCTCTTGTAAATTTATTAGGGGGATATTTAAAAGATGCAATAACTAAAACCGGTTGTTCGCTTTTAAATCAAACTTATGTTAGCGGAGAAAAACCAGGGGAGGGATATTGTGAAGATATTATACAAGAATAAAAGTGGATTTACACTAATAGAATTATTAGCTGTCATAGTTATTATGTCTATTTTAGCGGCGTTACTTCTTCCTGATGCATTTGATATTTTTAATAATACTTTTGAAAAAGCAATGCGTATACAAGAAGATAATGTGACTGAGGCTGCTAAGTTATATATGCAAGATTTTTGTTTAAATCCTATGGAAGGTAATACATGTTATTTTACAAGTTCTTTAAATAAGGGAACTAGTTCTACTGGTTTTAGATATTATAATGGTATATTACCTCTTGAAACTCTTATATCAGCAGACTATATAGAACCTATTGTTTCTAATAGAGAAGATAACTGTACTGGTTGTGTTGTAATCACAGCTAATACTGCTACTGGTGAAATGACATATAAAACTTATCTTTCATGTGGTGAATCTTATGAAACACAGGAGTATTCTTGTTCATGAAACAATTAAATAAAAAGGGACAAGCATTAGTGGAATTTATACTTATACTACCTGTGTTTTTATACTTAATTTTAGTAATATTTGATGCATCTAAAATATTTTATGTTAAAAATGATTTAAATGGTTTAATTACAAGTGTTATTGATGTATATGAAGAAGGAAATAACATTAATGAATTTATAAAAAAAGAAAATAAAGATAATAAAATAGAAATATCTAAAGATGAAGAAACTACTACCTTTAAACTTTATAGAGAAATAAATTTTATTTCACCAGGACTTGGATATTTTTTTGAAAGTCCATATAAAGTAGTAGTAAGTAGAGTGATAAGTAATGAATAAAAAGGGACAAGCATTAGTTTCATTTATATTACTTATTCCAGTATTTTTATTAGTATTTGCATTTATTGTAGATGGTGGTAATGCATACTATAAGAAAAATGAAATAATTAGTATAGTAAAAAGTTCACTTAAGAATAATAAAGATATAGAAACAGCATTAATAAATAATAAAATAAAATATAATAATTTAAAAATAGACATTAAAAATGATGAAAAGTGTGTTATACTTGATACAGTAGTAGATACTACATTTTCATCTATTATAGGGATTAAAGAATATAAAATAAAAATAAATGAATGTAAGAGGATAAAATGAAAAATAAAAGAGGTAAAAGTGTGATGGTTTTTTCTCCGAAAGGAGGAGTAGGTAAAACAGTTATTTCAGCCTCACTTGCGGGTGCTGCATTTTTGCGTGGCAAAAAAGTTCTATTACTTGATTTAGATATATTTAATGGAGGTCTTTCTGTTTTTATAAATAAAGATATTAATAAAACTATTTTTCATTTACTTGATGATTTAAATAATTCAAGATATAACAATTTCTCAGATTATATATATAAATATAATGATAATATTGATGTTTTAGTAGCACCTAAAGATCCAAGACAAGGTTCAAAATTAAATGGTAAATACATAGATAGAATAATTGATAGATTTTTAAATGATTATGATTTAGTAATTGTTGATGGTTTATCAATATTAAATGATTTTAATATTCTAACTATGGATTGTGTTAATAATATATTATTTATAATAACTAATGATATGATATGTCTTAAAAATACTAAGAATATTTTAAATATATTTAAAGATAATAATATTACTAATTATAAGATTCTTTATAATAATTCATTTGAATTAAAAAATAATTATTTTACATTTCATGATATAGGTAAAATAATTGATAATAATATAGATTATATGCTTGATAAAAACTCTTTATTTTCTAATATAACTAGTTATATGTATGAAGGTAAAATACCATATACTTTTTCTTCATCAATGAAAAATAAAGAATTATTAACTGTATTAAATAAATTTTTAGATGATGTTTTTAATAAAGGGGATGAAAATAATGAAGAAAAATAATATAGCCTCTGCTTTTAATTTAGATTATAAAGATTTAAATTATAATGAAATAACTGATTACGAAGTATTTAAAGATAAAAAACTTTTAGAAGAATTAAGAACTCAAATAATTGAAAATATAATTGATAATTCATCAAATACTGGTAATTTAAATGAAATGTTAAATCAAAAAATAAGTGAAATACTTGATAATTATGATTTATCAAATTTAGAAAGAAGTTATATATTTAATTTAATAGATAATGAAGTTAATGGTTATGGACCATTAACAGAACTTTTGAAAGATTCAAATATTACTGAAATAATGGTTAATTCTCCTAAAGAAATTTATATTGAAATAAATGGAAGTATTATACAAGATAATAGTGTATCATTTATTAATGATGAACATATAGTAAGAACTATACAAAGATTAATTCAACCTTTAGGAAGAACTATTGACCAAGCAAATCCTATGGTTGACTCAAGGCTTTTAGATGGTTCAAGAATAAACGCTATTATTCCACCTTTAAGTGTAAAAGGACCAGTAATTACAATAAGAAAATTTAAAAAAATAATTACTACAATAGATGATTTACTTAGAGTAGGATCTATGACACCTTATATGGCTAGATTCCTAGATGCCGCTGTTAAAGCAAAATTAAATATACTTATTTGTGGTGGTACTGGTAGTGGTAAAACTACTCTTTTAAATATATTAAGTTCTTTTATTGATGAAAAAGAAAGAATAATAACAATAGAGGATGCCGCAGAATTAAATTTAAAACAACCTCATGTTGTAAGTCTAGAAACAAGAATAGTAAATTATGATTCAAATAATGAAGTAACTATTAGAGATTTACTTATAAATTCATTACGTATGAGACCAGATAGAATAATAATAGGTGAAGTTCGTGGTAAAGAAGCATTTGATATGCTTCAAGCTATGAATACTGGTCATGATGGTTCAATAAGTACATTACATGCTAGTGGAACTCTTGATGCTTTAAATAGACTTGAAACTATGGTTCTTATGTCAGGAATAGATATTCCTGTTCTTGCGGTACGTGAATATATATTAAACGCTATTGATTTAGTTATAAATGTAGAAAGATTATCTGATGGTAAAAGAAAAATAATAACTATTAGTGAACTTGATGGTATGGATAAAGATCAAATTAAACTTAATAATATATTTGAATTTAAACAAATAGGTTTAACCCCTAATAAAGAGGTTAGTGGAGAATATAAAAGAAATAATTTTATACCAAAGGTATTAGATAAAATAAAAAGAAAGGGAATAAATGATATAGATTATATCTTTAAAGAATAATTATGATAAATAGTTTAGTAATGAAAATTTTTATTATAACAATTATAATTATATTATTTGCATTTCTTATTGTTAAAATATTTATGATAAGAAATGATTTAAAATTGTCTAAAAAGTTTTCTTATTATACTATTTCATCTAAATCTGATATAAAAATGTCTTTATTTGATTCATTAATATTTAATATTATTTCTATAATAAAAATGTATTCAAAAGTATTAAATAAAAATAAATATATAGTAAATTATTCATTAAAATATGAAAAATATATAAAAGCAGATGATATGGATAAAACTAGTACAGTAGATTTTATAAGTACTAAATTATTTCTTAGTACTATGGTTTTTATATTTTATATTATTTTTCAAATTATAAAAGGAAGATATATAGATATAACTATATCATTATTATTAATTATATTAGGTT
>CAVCAD010000148.1:0-7678 GCA_963600145.1 Bacteroidaceae bacterium | reverse complement strand
AAAAATAATTATAGAGTAATTGATTTAATAAATGATATTAAAGATAATAATAAAAATAATAAAAATGAATACTTAAATCAAAAAATATTGAAAGCAGATATTATAACAATATCTATAGGTAATAATGATTTAATGTATAAAATAAATAATAAAAAAATAAATAAAAAAAAATTTGATTATATAGATAATGTTTTTCTTGATATAAGTTATTCAATTCGATTAATTAGAAATATAACAGAAAAACCTATAATATTTATTGGATATCATTATAACAATATAAATGAAAAAATAAGAGATTATATTTATGCTAGTTATAAAACTCTTGAAAACTATAAAAATGTTTATTATGTAAATATAAATGATATTGATAATAGATATTTTATAAATAATTATCCAACACTTGAAGGATATAATAATATTTATAATAAAATACTATATTTGCTTAACGAAAAAAAGATTGATTTATAGAAAAGTATAGTGTATAATACCAGTTGAAGTTATTTCTATAACTATTTATTAGTTATGGCGAGGAGGATAGATATGAAAAAAGGATTACACCCTGAATTAAAAGTTTGTAAAGTAAAATGTGCTTGTGGAAATGAATTTGAGGTAAAATCAACTAAAAGTGAAATTCAATTAGAAACTTGCGATAAATGTCATTCATTCTATACAGGTAAATTTAAAACTGTAAAAACAGGAAATGTTCAAAAATTCAGAGAAAAATATGGAATTGAATAAATCTTATGATTTATTTTTGCTTAAATAAAAAATTAAATTTAATATATTAAGGATAGTTTATAACTATCTTTTTTATTTACTTTACATATTATTTTCAAAATGATAAAATTTCTATATGAATAATGAATGGTATAAAAAAGATGTTGATACAATATTTAGTGAACTTAATACTAATATAGAAGGATTAACTGAAGAAGAAATTAAAATAAGAAAAGAAAAATATGGATTAAATGAAATCCCAAGAAAAAAAGAAGGAAGTAATTTACAAATATTTTTAAGACAATTTAATGATCCAATTATAGTCATAATGCTTTTTTCTGCTTTTATTTCTTTGATAGCAAAAGAAAAATTTGATGCATATGTTATTCTTTTTATTGTACTTTTAGATGGAATTTTAGGAATGATTCAAGAAAAAAAAGCTGCTAATAGTGCTAAAAGTTTAGAAAAATTAATTAAAGTAACATCAAAAGTTAAAAGAAATAATAAAGAAATTATAATAGATTCTAAAGAACTTGTGATAGGGGATATAGTAATATTAGAATCTGGTAATGTAATAAGTGGAGATTTAAGAATAATAAAATCAAAAAATTTAACTGTAAATGAAGCAGTTTTAACAGGTGAGAGTATAAATATTAATAAAAGTGCAATAACTATTTCTGAAAATAAACCTTTATCTGAAAGAAAAAATATGCTTTATGCAGGAACATCTATAATAACTGGAAGATGTGAAGCAGTCGTAGTTGAAACTGGTATTAATACTGAACTTGGTTTAATTGCATCAAAAGTAGATTCTACTGAAGAAGAAAAAACTCCACTTGCTATAAGAATGGAAAAATTTTCTAAACAAATAAGTATTATAATAATAGTTATAGCAATTTTACTTTCACTTATTCTTATTTCAAAAGGGGTAAATTATAATACTATATTTTTATCTGTTATAGCACTTAGTATATCAGCAATGCCAGAAGGATTGCCTCTTGCTCTTACTATGGCTCTTACTATTGCTTCTAATAGGATGGCAGCAAAAAATATAATTGTAAAAAAACTTAAATCAGTTGAAAGTTTAGGAAGCGTCACAGTAATAGCAACAGATAAGACTGGGACACTTACTGTAAATGAACAAACTGCTAAAATTATTTGCTTACCTTGTGATAAAATGTTTGAAATCGAAGGAACTGGTTATAATTCAAATGGAAAAATCATAATAGATGATAAAAAATATGAAAACCAAATAAAAACATTAGCGAGATGTGGTTATATAAATAATGAAGCAGTTTTAAGAAAAGAAAATGAAGACTGGATAAGTTATGGTGATTCTATAGATATAGCTTTCTTAGCTTTAGGAATGAAAGCTAATGTTTCAAATAATAATTATAAATTAATTGATAATATTGAATATGAAAGTGAAAAAAAATTTAGTGCAGCATTTTATGAAGAAAATGATAATAAAGTTTATTGTACTATAAAAGGATCTTTAGAGAAAGTTTTAACATTTTGTAATTCAATGCAAACAGAAAATGGAAATATAGATTTGAATGAAGAACTTATTATGAAACAAAATGAGTATTTAGCACAAAATGGATATAGAGTTTTAGCTCTTGCTTATAGTCAATATGATAATGTTTCACAAAAATATTATAAGGAAGAAAATATAAATAATTTAACCTTTTTAGGACTTGTTGGTTTTATTGACCCAGTTAGAAAAGAAACTGTTAATGCACTTAAAGAGTGCAATAATGCAGGTATTAAAACTATTATGATAACTGGAGATCATCCATTAACTGCTTATAGTATTGCTAAAAAACTTAACATGGCTAGTAATTTTAATGAAGTAGTTACAGGTGATGAAATTGAAAAAGTTAAAAAAGAAGATAGAGATAATTTTGATAAATTTATAAAAAGTAAAAAAATATTTACTAGAATAACCGCTATTCAAAAACTTGAAATAGTTGAGTCATTAAAAAGACAAGGTGAATTTGTGGCTGTTACTGGTGATGGTGTAAATGATGCTCCGGCACTTAAAACAGCTAATCTTGGTATTGCAATGGGAAGTGGAACAGATGTTGCCAAAGAAACTGCTACTATGATAATAACTGATGATAATTTTAAATCTATTGTTAGTGGAATTAAAGAAGGAAGAATAGCTTATAGTAATATAAGAAAAATATCTTATTTCTTGTTATCATGTGGTTTCGCAGAAGTTTTATTTTTTACATTATGTATTTTATTTAACTTAGATATACCACTTCTTCCTATACAATTATTATGGCTTAATTTAGTCACAGATGGTTTTCAAGATATAGCACTTTCTTTTGAAAAAGAAGATGAAAATATAATGTCAGAAAAACCTAGAAATACAAAGGAATCATTATTTGATAAATTGTTAATAGAAGAAATATCATTAACTGGAGTTTATATAGGTATTATTGTATTTTTAGTATGGATATACTTAATTAAAATATTTAATTATGATATTTCTTATGCTAGAGGATACATAATGGCACTTATGGTATTTATTCAAAATATTCACGTACTTAATTGTAGAAGTGAAAAAATATCAATTTTTAAAAAAACACTAAAATCAAATTTATTTGTTTTAGCAAGTATAAGTTTTTCTATTTTTACACAAATATTAGTTATGAATGTAGACTTTTTAAGTTCACTTTTAAAAGTATCTAAAATAGATGCAGCACATTTAATTATGTTATTTACATTATCTTTTCCAATACTTCTTATTGGAGAAATATTTAAAAAATTTAAATTTACTAATAAATAATAAAATGATATAATTTTAATCAGTTCAAAGGAGTGATATAATGTCTTTAATAAAAATACCAGCAAAAGGTATGAATGATTTTCTACCAGAAGATATGGAATTAAGAAATTATTTAATTAATGAAATTAAAACCACTTATAAATCATTTGGATATGATGAAATAGAAACTCCGATCGTTGAGCATATTGAGAATTTAATGGCAAATCAAGGTGGAGATAATGAAAAATTAATATATAAAATTTTAAAAAGAGGAGATAAGTTAAATCTTCAAGGTAATGTAAATGAAAATGATATAGTAGATTATGGATTAAGGTATGATTTAACATTACCTCTTTCTAGATTTTATTCAAATTATAATAGTATTTTATCAAATCCTTTTAAAGCAATGCAAATAGGATATTCTTTTAGAGCAGAAAGACCACAAAAAGGAAGATATCGTTCTTTTATGCAGTGTGATATTGATATTTTAAATAATAAAACAAATTATGCTGAAATTGATTTATTAACTGCTACAGCAACTCTATTAAGTAAATTTTTTGATAAATTTACTATCAAGATAAATGATAGAGAAATTTTAAAATCTATGGCATCATATGCCGGTTTTAATGAAGAAGATTTTAATGATGTTTTTATAATAGTTGATAAAATAAGTAAAATTGGGTTAGATGGTATAAAGAATGAATTACTTTCTAGAGGATATGATGAATTTGTTGTTAATAAATATATTACATTGTTTAATAGTGATTATAATGAAATATGTAATTTAGATGCATTTAAAAATGTTAATGAAATAGTTGATTTTATAGAAAAATTAAATATTCCTGGTTGTAATATAATTATTGATAAAACATTAGTAAGAGGTCAATCATATTATACTAAAACTATATTTGAAATTGAAATAGATGATACTTATGGAAGTATCGCAGGTGGTGGAAGATATGACAAACTAATAGAAAAATTTTCTGGTATGGATGTTCCAGCTTGTGGTATATCTATTGGGTTTGAGAGGTTATTTTCAATTTTAAAAGAAAGAAATTATAAAATAAAAAAAGATACTCAAAAATTAGCAATTTTATACGAAAAGAATTGTAATATTCATGATATGCACTTAATATTTGAAGAAGCAAATGAATTAAGAAAAGAAGGTAAAATTGTATTAATTCTTGAAAGAAAGAAAAATGTTAGATATCAAAAAGAATCTTTATTAAATAATGGATTTATAATATATAAAGAAATATTTAAAAATAATGGTGAAGAGTATGAAGAAATTATCTAAATTATTAATTTTCATTTCATTCATATGTATTGTTTGTGGTTGTTCAAGCAATAGTAAAACAGTAACAATATCTATGGATGCAGAAGAAGATTCTGGTTATAAATGGGTTTATTCAGTAAATAAAAAAAATATTATAAAAGAAAAAAATTCAAGTGTTGAAGTACTTGAAAGTAGTAATACTGAAGGACTCATTAACTCAGTTTATCATTTTACTTTTAGTGGTAATAATGATGGCGAAGTATTAGTTACTTTTGAATACATAAATTCAACTGATAATGATACTAAATATAAAATTATATATAAATTAAAAGTTGTTGATGAGAAAATAACTGTTGAAGAATCAAGCGGTAATTTTCCTTCTCAAGTAAGTTAATATAATTCACTGCACTCTCCTTTATCAGGTTTGTAAAAGCAGTGACTTTTATATCTTCCAGAATTAGCTTGGTTATACCAAGTTTTTTTACATTCCTCATTTGTTTTTGGAGCATAAAACCAAAGTGCATTAGTCGCAGGATAATAATATTCTCCTTTTAAAACTCTTTCAGCAAGTGCTAGTTCATGAGCTGTTGGTTTTGATGTAAAAAGATAACTATTTATTCCACTAAATCCTCCAGGGCTTTGATATACTACATCGGTAATAGTTCTAATATTCTTAAAATCTAGGCAATTAGCAAGAGCTCTATTAACTATTACATTGCCAACCATTAACATACCTAAATCACCTTCACTTAATGCTTCTGCTCTCATAAGTCTTGCACATAATTCTTTTTCTTTTGTTGTATGTGCTATAATAGCCATTTAAATCACCTGTAATATTTTATGAATAAAAAAAAGAAAGGTTAATTATTAAATAGTACAATAATATAATTATCCCTTTCAATAAATATTACATTCTTTTTTTCATACAAATTGCTTTGTATATATAAATTTGCTTCTTTTTGCATTTCCTTAGTTGCCTGAGTAATATTAAAACCAAGTAAATTAAAAAATTTTATAAGTTCAGTTGCCGGTTCATTAAAAGCATATGTTGCCCAAGTAATATATGAATTTATGGATGTTTGTGTAATTTGTTTAACATACTCTGAATTATTATTTGTATAATTCTTTTTTAAAGAATAAATTTTATTAACAATTTTTCCTTTTAAGGTATCACTTCTTAAATAAACAACATCTTTAACATTTTTACTTAACTTGTGTCTACCTAAAAATACAACAGGTTTATTAGTAGAATAATTATTATTAAGTTCATTTCCAATATATACAATAAGATTTTTTTCTTCTTCATATCTTAAATAATTTGTATAGAACCATTTATGCATGTCTTTACTTTGATAAAATATTAATAAGAATCCAATAAATATAGTAAAAAATTTTATTAAGTTTTTCTTCTTATATTTTTTAATTATAAAGTCAATTACAATCAAAAATATAAATGAAATTGTTAAAGCAAAAGACTGACAAGTTCTATAAGGAGATGCTCTACCTTGTAATATAGATAAAGATAATGTAGATACATTTAAAGCAATAAATATTAAAAATACATATATATTTTTATCTTTAATATTATAATATATTCCTAATATTATACTAATTAATAATGCTAAATTTAAATAAGTCATAGGAAGATAATACAAAGAAGGTATTAAATAGTTTTCAATTAAACCATTAAAAAGATATTTGATACCAAAAGGTATTCCCTTAGTATAGGAAATAAATTTCTCTGCGTTATGACTAATTGATAAACCAAGAATTTTTATTAAAATGCTAGAAATAATATATGAAATTATAATAGATACAGCTAGTGGTATTACTGATTTTAAACAATAAAAGAATAAATATTTAAAATTTGTATTATTATCTTTATTATAAAAATATTTTAATATAAGTATTATAAATATACCTACTAAGTAAACAGATGCAAATGATTCATATGTTGAAATAGGGTATAACATAAATAGTGTTGAAAAAATAAGAAATTTAATTTTATTAGATTTACTATATTCATATATAGAAATTAATGCAAAAGCAGTAAATAAATAACCAAGACCAATATTTAAACCAATAGGAGAATATGTAAATATTTCTGGCATAATGGAATATGTTGTAAAAAAACAAGCAAATATTGTTAAGCAAATAGGCCTAATTTTATTATTACTTACTTCTTTTATTAATACGCAGTACATCATTGATGCAAAAGCAAGAACTACTATAGCTGTTGTATCTATAAAAAACGGATTATAATAAAAACAATTTAATATTTTATTTAATAATACTGAACCAACTCTTCTTTGAGCGATTAACTCATATCCATAAAAATATCTATCATAAGATAATGTATCTATATTAACTGTCATATGAGTAATAGTAAAACCAAAACTAAGAACAAGAAATATAAATAATGGAATCATAAAAGATTTATCATTTAATAATTCTTTAAAATAATTAATATATTTTTTCATACTTACACCAACTTTATAAAATAATTATATTATTTTTAAATATTAATGTATAGTAGGTTTCCTAAAAATTGTTGTATTTTTAAATTTAATTTGATAAAATGAATTTGTTCTTAAGAAATAGAGTATTTTGATTTACCTTTAATGAACAAAAAATAGGGGTATAATATAGTGGTAGTATGACGGTCTCCAAAACCGTTCGCGAGGGTTCGAGTCCTTCTACCCCTGCCATATGTGAATAAGTGCTAACTTTTAAAGTTAGATTATAGATTAAACCGTGATTTTATTAAAGATTTCATGGTTTTTGTTTTAAGAAAAAAAGAGTAAATAATGAGAGTTTTAAATAAGTATTAAAATATTAATAAAGAATTTTTAAAATAAATAAGATAAAGAAACATAAATATAGATTTTATTATGCTATTGTATAATAAA
>CAVCAD010000147.1:0-2949 GCA_963600145.1 Bacteroidaceae bacterium | reverse complement strand
CTAAAATTGCAATAACCGCTAATAACTCTACTAATGTAAAACCTTTCTTATTCATTTCTACCATCCTTTCCTATTTTCCATTTTACTTTATAAATATAACTTTAGTCAATAAATGATTTACTTTTATTGTAAAGTTATGTAAAAAAAGAATGAAATTAATCATTCTTATTTTGCTTCTACTTTATTACCAACAGTAATTGAACTTGCACTACAAGCACTTATACTACTACCATATAAGTAAACATTAGTATAATTTCCGTCCTCTGATGCAGAGAAATCACTTAAGTTAATACCACTAGCATTAGTAATATTAATAGCATATGATCCATCTTCAGCTTGGAATGAAGTTATTTTACCACCAGAATATACTATATAATAATGAAGAGAGTCAGTACCACTTAAACTAAGTTTATTTGTTCCAGATGCATCTTCAGTACTTGTATAACAAAATACGAAATTACCTGAAGTTATTCCTTTCATTTGATTAGCTACTACTTGCTGTTCTGCTGATTTATATAATGATTCTGCTTGTGAAATAAATGTACTTACTTTTGCATCATTAAATAAATTTATTACGTTTGGTACTGCCATTATTACCAAAATTGCTAGAATAGCAATAACTGCTAGTAATTCTACTAATGTAAAACCTTTCTTATTCATACTTTACCATCCTTTCCTAATTTTAATTAGAATTATATGAACATTTTTCTAATAAGATCTCTGCTTGTGACATATCTATCAAACTATCTTCAGTTGCGGCATCTATTAATCTTTCATTAACAAATCCAGATAAATGAATTGCTTTGTCATTTCCTATCATAAGAAAATCTATAACATAACCTTCACTATCAAACTCGATATAGTACGAAACATCCTCAACAAGATTTCTTATAGTTTTAACGGTTCCTCCATTTAAAGTCTTTTGATAACCATATGACTTATCATAACAATAAGCCGTAATTTTATATCCTTTGTTTGTATCATAAGTATATTCTTCAAACGCAGACATAAGCACAGTCTTAGACTGTAATTTTAGATTAGGCATTTCATAATTATCAATTGTCTTTAACATTAAAGGAATAAGTAATATTACTAATAGAACTAAAATCAAGAAAATCACAATAATCTCAGTTAAAGTAAAATTACTCTTTTTACCCATGTCCATCCTCCTCTATTTAATATAATTATATCTTTAATTTATATTTTGTCAATAAATGTAATTATTTTTTTTCTTATTTTACATTAATCACTAATTACTTCACATTCATATTTATATTTTATATTATAATCTTCTTTTTTTAAAACAGTTGCTTCAAAAACACATATTGAATCATCCATTTTTACTTCATTAATATATCCATTTATTAATAAATCATTACTACTTATTTTAACTTCATTATCAATAAATTCTATTTCGTTATCTTCTATATATGAAATAACTGCATTATCATAAATTGTCTCTATTTCTTTTTTTTCTCTAATCTTTTCTTCATTCTTTCCTATTATTAAAAGAGCACATGACATAAAAATCATTAAAAATCCCCATAATAATATTAATTTATTACTCATAATTACCAATCCTTTTTAGCATCATAATTTTTAGTTTGATATGAATCACCACATTTTAAATATGTTTTATATTTATAAAAAAATAAACCTTTTGTACATGTAGTATAACCTGTACATTTATTTTCATATGCATCATATACATTATCAAGATACTCATTTTCTATAAGTGTACTAATTCTAATTATTAATGTAGATGGAATTTCACTATAATTATCTTTAACATATTTTTTACTTACATCTTTAATTTCATATTCCATTTGTGAATAATTCTTAGTACTTTTAATAGTTATTTTATTAATTTTATTTTCTATTTTTTCTTTAGTAGTATCATCTACTGGATTTAAAGCATCATTCAAATCCTTAATTAAACCCAATTGATTTGTTAGAACAACTGAAACTACTAAACAAATGCAAAAAACTAATAAATATATAAGTTCTGTAATTAAACCTTTTCCAGATTTTTTAAGCATAAAAACATCACCTACTTTATAAAAAGAATATCACATGTTTCACTAATTTACAAGGTAAACTAAGTCATATGATTTTTTATATTTCTTTCATAATTATAAATATATTGAATAATAAGTCCTGAATAATCGCCATATATATTTTTCATTTTTGTTTTAATATCCTTTATATCCACTTTTCTATCTGACATAAAATGCTTTACCCATGTATCAATTGGAAAAACATCTAACCTATGATAAGAAAATAACAATATACATGAAGCTACTTTCATACCTATTCCTTTTATTTTCATAAGCTCTTTTAAACATTTGCTAGTATTTAATAAATCTAGGTTATTTAAAAAATCTTTATTTTCTTTTAATTTATTAATAGCATTAATAATATATTTATCTCTAAAACCAAGTTTAAATTCATTTAAATCATTAATAGTTATATTAATTAAATCTTCATACTTTGGAAATAAATAATACTCTTTATTATTAAATATTATTTTCTTACCATATTTTATTGATATATTTTCTATTATCTTAGAAATTCTTTTTATATTATTGTTTTGTGAAATTATATAACTTATATACATTTCAAATTTATTTTGATTTAAAATATGAAATCCTTTATTTAATTTAATTATATCTTCATAAGAAGAATCTTTACTAATTAATATTTTATTTATTTTATTATAATTAGTATCTAAATCAAAATAATTTCTAACTATTGTTTCTAAATTATTTTCATTATTAGAAGAAATAATTAAATAATTATTATTTCTTCTAATATTTATAACTCTATCACTTAATATAATATCAAAACTATTATCTATATTTTTTATTTGTCTAAAACATTGTCCACTTAAAAGTGTTAAATCTAAATTTAAATCTTTATTATATATTTTTATCATATACCTAAATAACT
>CAVCAD010000146.1:0-2827 GCA_963600145.1 Bacteroidaceae bacterium | reverse complement strand
ATTTAAACTTTTAATTATATATTCACTAATTTTAATACTTGAAACTAGTGGTTCATAATATATGATACTTATATTAATATTATTTATTTTTTTATTTCTTATAATTAAATATTCATTATTATTAGTTTCTTCTTTTAATTTATTAATAACTAATTCAATATTATTTATCATATATTACCTCATAAATATTATTAACATTTTTTTTCATAATATTAATATTTATGAATAATTATTATTGTATGAATAATGATATGTTTAAAGTGGGAGATATAGTTACTAGAAGTTCACATAGAAATGATATTCTATTTAAAATAATACAAATAAAAGATGATAAATGTTTACTTCACGGAGTAGATGTTAGATTAATTGCTGATGCTCAGTTAAGTGATTTAGTAATATCTAATCAAATAAAAAATTGTAGAAATAATAGTAGTGATGATTTATCTAAAAAACTTGATAAATCTAATTATTTTTACATGCCAGGTAAAATATTACATATAGATGCTGATAAAGACTATTTACAAAAATGTCTTGATTTTTATAAGGAAAATAATATTTTAGCTTATGGAAAAAATATAAAAGAAAAAAATATACAAGCTGAAATAAAAGAATTATTAAATGAATATAATCCAGATATTTTAGTTTTAACTGGTCATGATTCTTATAAAGGAAATAATGTCTATATAAATAGTAAATATTATATAAATTCAGTAAAAGAATCAAGAAAATATGAAAAAAATTTAAAAGATTTAATTATTATAGCAGGTGCTTGCCAAAGTGATTATATTGGGCTTATGAAATCTGGAGCCAATTTTGCTTCTTCTCCAAATAAAATAAATATTCATGTCTTAGATCCTGCTATAATCGCGGCAAATATAGCATTAAGTGAAAGAGATAAAGAAATAGATTTGGCAACATTATTAAGTAAAACTAAGTATGGAAAAGAGGGTATTGGTGGTTTAAAATGTGAAGGGTTAATGAAAATTGGATATCCAAGAATAGGAGATAATAATGAATATAAATGATGTAAAAAGAAAAATTCAAAAATTAGTAAATAAAAAAGTTATAATTAAAGTAAATTTAGGAAGAAATAAACACGAAAAATATATAGGAGTAATTGAAAAAGCTTATTTTTCTATTTTTACATTAAAGACAGAAACAACTTTAAAATCTTTTTCATATGCTGACTTGTTAACTAAAGAAATAATTATAAGTGAATTATAAAAGACAGGTAAATTTTACCTATCTTTTTTTATAGTAATTATCTTTATAATTATATTCTTCATATTTAGTATATCTATAATTTAAAAGATCATTTTTAGCTTTTAATAATTCTTCAATTTCTTTATCTTTATTTTGCTTAGGATCTGAATTATTTTTATTTAATAATTTATTGAATTCTTCTGTATAATAACCTGATGTTTTATTATTTGTAATAGGTGCTTCTTGTTTATCTTTTTCTAATAATTTATCAAATTCCTCTTTATAATAATTTGAATTATTAGAAGATATAATTTTTTCTTCATGCTTAACAATTTCATTATCATTTTCATTATTTATAGATTTATAACCAAAGTCAATATCTTTATATGAATTTGATTTACCAGCAATCTTTGATTGAATTTCTAAACTAGCATATTTTAATGAATTTTTGTTTTGATTATATGCAGTTTTTACTACTTCTTCATCATTTTGATATTTACTAGCATATCTTAGTGAAAGACCATTATTTTTTACTGCTTCTAAAATAAAATCCCTATCATTTTTAAAACTTGGATTAGCATATTTTAAAACTGTAGATTTATTTTTAATTGCATTTAATATGAATTCTTTATCTTTTTTTAACTCTAAGCTAGCATACTTTAAACATACTCCTTTAATTTTTAATGCCTCAAGTACAAACTCCTTATTATTTCTTAAATCATCACTAGCATATTTAAGAGCACTACCCTTACTTCTTATCGCTTCAAGAACTATTTGTTTATCATTTTGAAAATTTTTAGCATTTTTAAGTAATCGCCCATCTTTTCTTACTTTTTCTAAAACAAATTCCCTATTTTCATAATTATTATAATTTTGTTTTTCTATATTAATATTATTTTTATTATTTATAAAACTAACAGATAAACCTAATTTGTTAGAAAAGTTTAAAAACATATCTTCTATATTTTCTTTATCCTTATTAATTTCTTCATTAATAATATTAGTATCATCAAGTATATCACTTTTTTCTTCAACATCATTTTCTATTACTTCACTTTTTTCTTCATCAAAATTATCAAATATGCTATTAACATCATCTATATTATGCATTTTAGCATCATATTTTAAAATATCTTCATAATCTAAAAGTTGAATATTATCAACTTCTTCTGGAAAAAAGAATCTATTATTCATTCTATTTACCATGTTTTCAATATTACTTGATATTTCTTCATTATGGTTAATAAAACAATTATACATTACAAATGGATTATCTATTTCTTTAAAATTTCTATTTCTAATACTTTTATTATAAGCTGCTATTAATCTTTTAATATATTTAGTTTGAAAATCAATATGTTGCTTTATTGTATTTAATCTATCTTCTGCTATATTTATATTATTATAAACATTATCAATACTTGGATTATTTAAGTTAATATTATTTTCTTTACAATATTTAACTAAACGTATTATTTCATTTACTTTATAATAACTATTAACATTTATATTAAAATCAGAAATAGCTTTTTCAATTAAATTTTGATTATTATTAAACATATTATCAAGTATGAAGATATCATCATAATTAATAAAACTTAAATATGAATTTAATAATTTTATA
>CAVCAD010000145.1:0-2977 GCA_963600145.1 Bacteroidaceae bacterium | reverse complement strand
TAGAATTATAGATTTAAAATACTATTATATTAGTATTTTTTATTTTGTTTTTATAATAGTTCTTGACAGTTGAATATATATTCAATTATACTATATATAGTTGAATAAACATTCAACTATAGGAGTTAGAAATGGAAAAGAAAGAATTAATTTGTGATTGTAATGTTATTCATAAGGATGTAGTTGATAAAGCATTAAAAAATAAACCAAAGGATAATGAATTAGGTAATTTATCTGAGTTATTTAAAATACTTGGAGATTTAACTAGAATTAAAATTCTATGGACTTTAGATAATAATGAAATGTGTGTTTGTGATATAGCAAATGTTTTAAATATGACTAAGTCATCTATTTCACATCAATTAGCAATTTTAAGAACAGCAGGTATTGTTAAATATAGAAAATCTGGTAAAGAGGTATATTATATGTTAGATGATAATCATATTAAAAAATTATATGAAATAGGTATTGAACATATAGAACATAAAACAAATAAAGGTGATTATGTTGAATAAATATAAATATAATATTAATAATTTAGATTGTGCTAGTTGTGCAAATGAGATTGAAAAAGAATTAAATAAAGATAAAAGATTTAATAATGTTGTTGTAAATTTTAGTACATCAAAAATTTCTTATGAATCTTTAGAGAATATTTCTATTAAAGAATTAAATGAATTAGTAAAGAAAGTAGAACCTGATGCTAGTGTTAGTAGTAAGGAAATAAATAATAAAAAAGAATATCATTTATCTATTTTGATAATAGGTATTTTAATATGTTTATTAGCAAATTTTTTAAATGTTTCTAATATAATAAAAATTATTTTGTTTATAGTAGGTTATATTTTATTATTATATAAAGAAATTATTAATGCTATTAAATTATTAATTAAAAATAAATCAATTAATGAAAATGCTCTTATTACTATATCTTGTATAGGTGCATTAATAACTAGTGAATATATGGAAGGTATGATGGTAATTGTTCTTTATACAGTTGGTAAAATATTAGAAGAAAATGCTATTAATAATACAAGAAGATCTATTAAAGATTTATTAGATATAAAAGAGCCATTTGCTAATAGAAAAGATAAAAATAAAATTACTAAAATAAGAGTAGAAGAAATAAAATTAAAAGATATTTTAATAGTTAAAAAAGGAGAAAAAATACCAGTTGATGGTATTATAGTAAAAGGATGTACTAAACTTGATACATCTGCTTTAACTGGAGAAAGTGAATTAACTAAAGTTGGTAAAGGAAATTTAGTTTTATCAGGTTCTATTAATATGGAAGATGTTATTGAAGTTAAAGCAACAAGTTTATTTAAAAATTCTACTGTTTCAAAGATATTAGAATTATTAGAAGAAGCTACTGATAAAAAAACAAAAACTGAAACAATAATAGCTAAAATTAGTAAAGTTTATACTACTATTATTATAGTACTTGCTATATTGATTATGATATTCTTACCTGGTTTTCTAGATATAACATATAAAGAAAGTTTATATCGTGGACTTACATTTTTAGTTATTTCATGTCCATGTGCTATTGCTATATCTATTCCATTATCATATTTTACAGGAATAGGTGTAGCAAGTAAAAAAGGTATTTTAATTAAAGGTAGTAATTATTTAGATAATTTAAGTAATACTAAAAATATTATTTTTGATAAAACTGGTACTTTAACAAATGGAACATTTTCTGTAATTAATATAGAAGTTTTTGATGATAATTATAGTAAAGATGAAATTATAGATATTTTAATAAAGGGAGAATCTTTTTCTAATCACCCGATTGCTAAATCAATCTTAAAATTAAAGAATAAAAAAATAAATAATAGTGATGTTTTAGATTTTAAAGATATAGAAGGTAAAGGAATATCTTATACATTAAATGGTAATAAGATTATGATTGGTAATAAATTTGCTTGTAATTGTCATGAAGATGCAATTCTTCACTTAAATATTGATGGAAAACATATTGCATCAATAACTATAAATGATGGTATAAAAGATGATGCATTAGAAACTATTCAAGAATTAAAAAGTTATGGAATAAAAACTTATATGTTTACAGGAGATAAAAAAGAAATTGCTCTTAATATTGGTAAAAAGCTTGGAATTGATGAAATAAAATATGAAATGCTACCAACAGATAAATTTAGTAATTTTAAGTTTATTTCAAAAAACAAAGGAATAACTATTTTTGTTGGAGATGGAATTAATGATGCACCAGTATTAAAAAGGGCTGATATAGGTATTTCTATGGGTGGTGTTGGTTCAGAAGCAGCAATTGAAGCATCTGATGTAGTTTTAATGAATGATGATTTAATTAAAATTCCACAAGCAATTAGTATTTCTCGTTATACTAAAAATATAATTAAACAAAATTTAATTTTTGCTGTATCTGTTAAATTAATTATTTTAGTATTAAGTGTTTTAGGTTTTGCTAATATGTGGTTAGCAGTATTTGCTGATACTGGAGTAACTTTGATTACTATTTTAAATACTTTAAGAATTATAAAGAAATTTAAAAATTAATAATTTATTAAAAATGTTGGATTATTATTTTTTATTTAGTAAATTTATTAAAAATGAAATTATTGTTGAAATAATTATTAATATTATAATACTTGTAATTACTAAGTTAATATTAAATATTTGTGTTCCATATAATATTAAATATCCTATACCTGCTTTTGATGTTAGAAATTCTCCCATAATAACTCCGCCATAACAGATATGGGGAGAAAATTAAAAGTAGTTCATATACTTATATTGTATTGTGATGAGTAAATAAGGAGTATAGAAAAAAGTTTATTTTTAAATTCTATGATAATGAAATACTGACATTACAATATAAAAAGGATTAAGATAGTAGAAAAAATAGCGATTCTATGGTACAATAATAATAGTTGATGGGGTGATGAAATGTTAGAAAATAAATTAGGTATTACTAATGAAGTTGAACTATCAA